>NZ_JBPRKH010000025.1:0-37902 GCF_051417515.1 Capnocytophaga sp. G1920 | reverse complement strand
AACTGGCTTTACCTTTCTTGTTGTTACTCGCTTTAAAGGATAAATTCCTTAGTGGTAACATTGGCAGGACGGTCGGTGGCTGTTACTATTACCTTATCGCCGGTAAGAGAAGCGTTTACCACAGTGGTGGTATACACCCACTTACCTTCTTGGAAGGTAGCATTCCCCTCTTCTACAAGTGTAGCATCGTGGTCGGTGATTTTCACTTTCACGCCTGTTACTTTAAAAGTGTCGGATACTTGTACGACAATCTTTTCTCCGGTAACGGAACCTGTATAGTTTGAGGTATCTACCGCGTCAATCACAGGAGCTTTAAGATAATCGGCAATTGCCATATTATAGGGGGTGGTACCTGGACGCTTTTTAGCTTCCTCGGCATAGCTTTGCTTAAGTGCACTATTTTGCAAAGCACTTTTAGCATAGAAAGCTGCTCGAGCAAACCTTTGCTGATGTAGCTGTTGTGCTTGGCTTGCTTTCTGAGAGCGAACGGGGGCTTTCCCTACGATGGTTTGTCCTGCGCGTTGGCGGAATACGATTTGGCGAGCTAACATACCGCTCAATCCTTCGGTTACTACATTATTTTTGCTTTTTGCCATAATGATTGATTTTTTAGATAAGAGGTCAAAGAACTAAAAGATGGAAGGCGTCGACTTTATATTTACCTTTTGTCTTTCGGCTGTTCCCCTTATCAAGTTTTTACGGTGCAAAATTCTGGCGATAATTTTTTATGGGCAAATTCTTATTCAAGGGTTGTAGGATTTTAGGACAAGGATTGTGCGTTTGAGATACAAGGCTAAAAATTGAAGAAATGAGAGTAACACAGTAAATACAAGAAAAAAAAGTCGCTAAGCGAGATGCTTAGCGACTTTTTTATTATCAAAATTAAAATCTAAAAAACGTCCTTGATGTGTTTCATACTGTTGGTAATACTGCCTTTGGCTTCTGCGAAATCGCCTTGACCTATCTTCTTGATGATGTTGGTCGCAAAACCTTTCATCTGTTCAAAAGTGATATGAGGAGGCATCGCTAAGGTATCGCGATTGGTGTAGATATTCACCAAAGTAGGTCCGTCGTGCTCGAAAGCTGCTTTTACGGTGGCTTCGAGGTCTTCGGTTTTGCGCACTTCATAGCCTTTGATGTTCATCAACTCAGCGAGTTTGTCGAAAGGTGGGTTTACCATATTGGTTTGCCAATCGAGGTAGCCCGATACTTCCATTTCGAGTTTTACCATTGCGAGCGAACGGTTGTTGAACACAAATATCTTCACAGGGTATTGATATTGCATCAGGGTAGCCAAGTCGCCCAAGAGCATTGATAGACCGCCGTCACCACACATTGCTACCACTTGTCTGCCTTTGGAGGAAGCCGCTGCCCCAATTGCCATTGGGAGGGCGTTTGCCATAGAACCGTGGTTGAACGAACCAGTGAGGTAACGTTTGCCTGTACCTTTGATAAAGCGCGCTGCCCATACTACATTCATACCTGTATCGACGGTGAAAATAGCATCGTTGGCGGCGTATTTATCCAAAAGTTTAGCTGCATATTCAGGGTCTATTTGGTTCTCTTCGGTTTTCTTTTTGGTGTAATCATCTAATGATTTTTCGAGATCCAAATACTCTTTGTGAATGTCTTTGAGGAAACTATCGTCGGTGCGAGGGGTGAGTTTAGGCAATAAGGCGGTAATGGTGTCCTTCACATCGCCTGCAAAACCGTAATCTACTTTGGCACGACGCCCAATGATATCGGGGCGTTCATCTATTTGGATAATAGTGTTTTTCTTAGGTAAGAACTCCGCATAAGGGAAATCGGTGCCGAGCATTACGAGTACATCGGATTTGGCGCAAGCATCATAACCTGAACGATGCCCGAGCAAGCCGTTCATTCCCGCTATATAAGGGCTATCGGTGCGGTCGAAGAATATTTTGCCACGGAAAGAAGCGACGATAGGCGCTTTAAGGGTTTCGGCAAGCTGTTCTACTTCTTTCACCGCATACTGACAACCGTGACCGCAGTAAAGGGCTATTTTCTTGTTTTTAGCGTCGTTTAATACGGCTGATAATTTGTCGAGTTCACTATCGGAAGGGCGTACTACGGGTTTTGCTAAGAAGGTTTGTGTAGCGGAAGGCACTTCCTCGAGGTCGGCGCCTGCTACATCACCTGGGAGTCCCAACACCGCCACGCCTTTCTCGTTGATAGCCGTTTGTATGGCGCGTTGCATCATTGTGGTGAACTGTTTTGGGGTATTGGCTACATATACGTATTTACTGCAATCTTGAAACAGCAAGAAGGGATTGGTTTCTTGGAACCAGTGGGTACCGAATTTATGGGTGGCGCAGGTGCTGGCAATGGCAATCACAGGGTTGCCTGAGCGGTTGGCGTCGTAGAGTCCGTTGATAAGGTGCACGTGTCCAGGTCCTGAACTTCCCATACAACAGCCTATGCCGTTTAGTTCGGCGTCCATAGAGGCAGCATAAGCCGCTGATTCCTCGTGGCGGACGTGTATCCACTCAAGGCGACCATCGCGACGGATGGCGTCGTTCACAGGGTTGAGGCTATCGCCGGTAATGGCATAAACTCTTTTTACGCCTGCTTGTACTAACATTTCGACCAATTGGTCGGATACATTTTTACTCATATGTTTTATTATTAATGTTTTTTTGTATGCAAAAATAATACCAATTAATACTTTTTTGAGTCGCACGGGCGAGAGAAATGAGAGAAATTAGAAAATGAGATAAATGGCAATAATGCTAGAAATACAAGAAATGTCAATAATACTAGCAAGGAGAATGGGGGAGGCGGACTTTTCAGACGGGTCGGACAGGTCAGAGGAGGGGTTGGAGGATTCGGAAGGAAACGGAGGAGTTCGGAAGAGGAGAGGGAGGATTTTTGATGAAAAAAGGCTATTAGATGGGTGGGGTTAGCTTATAGAGAGCTTATAGGAAGCTTATACGAATCTTGGACGATTGGTATAGGAAGGGTATATAAGTGGTTGAATGATAGTATAATACAGCGATGCAAAAAATGGTGAAAACGGGGTTTCGAGACGAAAGAAAGGAAAAAGGCACTAGTCCTTAGGCCATAGGCAATAGGGGGGAGTACGACGGAAAAGGGGAATCTAGAGACAAAAAAAGTGAAGGTAATGTAGGGTCGTAGTATAACAGGAAATTAACTTTGGTAAAGTGTGTACGAGCTACAAGCTCGCACCAGCGAAGGGCACTAGGGGATAACATTCCCCCTATCACATACTCCGCTATCGCGGACTTCCGTTCAAAGGGGGAATGTAGCGACGGAAAGAAGAAGCTATCGGGGTAGGGTCGGAGAGGCTCAAAAGGGGAGAACCAAAGACAAAGATGGCTATATTAACTTTGCCAAAGGTGCGAGCCGCACAGGCAGTCGTAGCACGACGGGCGATTAACTTTGGCAAAGTGTAGCGACGCAAATACTATTTTGAGACTTTTTCGGACAGCTTCTTTTTCACTATTCATTTTATCTTTCACTTTTCTCTTTTAACTGGTTCAGTGCGCTTCCTGCCTTAAACCAACCTATTTGCTGAGCATTGTAGGTATGGTTGCAGGTAATCACGTCCTTACTGCCGTCTTTATGTACAAGTTCTAAGTGTAAAGGAGTGCCAGGCGCAAAGGCAGTGAGGTCGAGGAAGTTGATCACATCGTCTTCTTGAATCTTGTCGTAATCGGCTTCATTAGCAAAGGTGAGGGCGAGCATTCCTTGCTTTTTAAGGTTTGTTTCGTGAATGCGCGCAAACGATTTCACCAATACCGCCCGCACCCCCAAATGACGAGGTTCCATAGCAGCGTGCTCACGTGAAGAGCCCTCGCCATAGTTGTGGTCGCCTACTACAATAGAAGGGATACCCGCAGCTTTATAAGCGCGTTGTACTTTAGGCACTTCGTCGTATTCGCCGGTAAGTTGGTTTTTCACGGAGTTAGTTTTGCCATTGAAAGCATTTACCGCCCCTATGAGCATATTGTTGGAAATATTATCCAAATGTCCGCGAAAACGCAACCAAGCCCCTGCCATCGAAATATGGTCGGTGGTACATTTGCCTTGCGCTTTGATAAGGAGTTTAGCCCCTGTGATATTCTCACCGTCCCAAGGAGCGAAAGGCGTGAGTAGTTGCAAACGGTTGGAGGTAGGCGATACTACTACCTCGATATTGCTACCATCTTTGGCAGGAGCCTGATAGCCAGGATCATCAACGGCAAAACCTTTAGAAGGCAACTCTTCGCCATAAGGAGGAGTGAGTTTTACCGCTTCACCTTGGTCGTTAAGCAAGGTATCAGTGATAGGGTTGAAGTCTAACCTACCAGCAATAGCCAAAGCCGCAACGATTTCGGGGGAAGCAACAAAAGCGTGGGTATTAGGGTTACCGTCAGCACGTTTGGAGAAGTTACGGTTGAAAGAATGCACAATCGTATTTTTCTCTTGTTTTTCGGCACCTTCTCTGTCCCACTGACCAATGCAGGGACCACAAGCGTTGGTGAATACACGAGTGCCCAACTGCTCGAAGATGTCTATAATGCCGTCGCGCTCGGTAGTATAGCGTATTTGTTCAGAGCCAGGGTTGATACCAAAGGAAGCTTTAGGGGTAATTCTCTTTTCTAAGGCTTGTTTTACCACCGAAACCGCGCGGGTGAGATCTTCATAGGACGAGTTAGTACACGAACCGATGAGCCCCCATTGCACCTCCAAGGGCCAATCATTTTCGCGAGCTACTTCTTTCATTTTGGATACAGGAGTACCTCTATCGGGGGTAAAAGGACCGTTGATATAAGGCTCTAAAGTAGAGAGGTCTATCTCGATGAGTTGGTCGAAATATTTTTCGGGGTCGGCATAGACTTCAGGGTCGGCAGTGAGGTAGGGAGCGATCGCATCGGCAGCGAGGGCTACTTCTTCGCGTCCAGTGGCGAGCAAATAGCGACGCATCGCCTCATCATAGCCAAAAGTAGAGGTAGTAGCCCCTATTTCGGCACCCATATTACAAATGGTACCCTTCCCTGTACACGAAAGCGATTTAGCACCCTCACCGAAGTATTCTACAATAGCGCCCGTACCCCCTTTTACGGTGAGTATATCGGCGACTTTAAGAATCACATCTTTGGGGGCAGTCCACCCGCTGAGTTTACCCGTGAGTTTCACACCTATGAGCTTAGGGAATTTCAGTTCCCACGGCATTCCTGCCATCACATCTACGGCATCAGCCCCGCCTACGCCAATAGCGAGCATTCCTAATCCGCCAGCGTTTACCGTATGCGAATCGGTGCCTATCATCATTCCGCCAGGGAAAGCGTAGTTTTCTAAGACTATTTGGTGAATAATCCCTGCGCCAGGTTTCCAGAAGCCAATACCATATTTGTTGGATACCGAAGAGAGAAAATCGAATACTTCTTTAGACTGTTCGGTAGCTACTTTTAGGTCGGTTGCGGCGCCTTCTTTGGCTTGTATCAGGTGGTCGCAATGCACGGTGGTAGGCACAGCCACTTTGCTTTTGCCCGCTTGCATAAATTGCAAGAGCGCCATTTGGGCGGTAGCATCTTGGCAAGCGATGCGGTCGGGGGCAAAATCTACATAATCTTTACCTCGTGTAAAGGCGCGTGAAGGACTGCCGTCCCACAAGTGAGTATACAATATTTTTTCAGCAAGGGTAAGGGGTCGTCCTACCACTTGGCGGGCTTTGTCTACGCGTTCAGGAAATTGGGCGTAGACCTTCTTTATCATTTCAATATCAAAAATCATAATATCTTTTTTAGTGTTTTACTTCCTTGCATTACTGTTGCTACTTTGGTGAAATCAGGGTGGTAATAACCTCCTAACTCTACCGGTGTACCTTGTATACGGGTGAGTTCTTCCACGATAGTCGCTTCGTTGTCTTTTAGGGCTTTGGCGATAGGAGCAAACTCTTTGGCAAGTGCGCTGTCTTGAGTTTGTGTCGCTAAAGCTTCTGCCCAATAGAGCGCCAAATAGAAGTGACTTCCGCGATTGTCGAGCGTGCCTACTTTGGCTTGAGGCGATTTATCGTTGTTCAACAGCTTACTCGTTGCCTCATCAAGGGTTTGGGCTAAGATTGAGGCTTTGGGGTTCTTGTGTTTTTGCGCAAAATGCTCTAACGAAGCTCCTAAGGCGAGAAATTCTCCTAAGGAATCCCATTGAAGGTGATTTTCGGCAAGAAACTGTTCGGTTAATTTAGGCGCCGAGCCCCCTGCACCCGTTTCAAAGAGTCCGCCACCGTTCATCAAAGGGACGATAGAGAGCACTTTGGCACTGGTACCCAATTCTAAGATAGGAAACAAGTCGGTGAGGTAATCACGCAACACATTGCCCGTTACCGAAATGGTATCTTTGCCCTTGCGAGTGCGCTCTAAGGAGAAGAGCATTGCCGTTTCGGGCGACATAATGCGGATATCTACCCCCTCGGTGTTGAGTGTTGCCAAATAGTGTTTTACTTTTTTAATGAGTTGCGCATCGTGAGCGCGGTGCTCGTCCAACCAAAAGACCGCTGGCGTTTTGCTGAGGCGTGCACGTGTTACCGCTAATTTTACCCAATCTTGTATCGCAGCATCTTTCGCAGTACACATACGCCAAATATCGCCTTTTTCTACCTTGTGCGATAAGTACACTTTACCATCGGTGCCTACCACCTGTACGCGTCCGCTATGAGGGATTTCGAAAGTCTTGTCGTGCGAGCCGTATTCCTCAGCTTTTTGCGCCATTAAGCCCACATTAGCAACGCTTCCCATCGTAGCAGGATTAAACGCCCCGTATTTCTTACAGAAGTCAATCACCACTTGGTAGATACGCGCATAAGTGCTATCGGGCAGTACCGCCAAAGTATCTTGAGGCTCGCCTTGAGCATTCCACATTTTACCCCTATTGCGAATCATTGCCGGCATAGAAGCATCTACAATCACATCGTTAGGGAAATGCAAGTTGGTAATCCCCTTATCGGAATTTACCATTGCCAAGGCTGCTGCTCGTGTAAGTGCTCCCTCGATATCGTGCTTTAGAGGCTCCTGTTCTTCAGCTCGCAATTGTGCTATTTTGGCGAGGATATCCGAAAGACCATTGCGCGCATTCACCCCTAAGGCTTTCAGTTCGCGCGGATGTTTTTGGAACAAATTAGCAAAGTACGTTTCAACCGCATAGCCAAAGAGAATGGGGTCGGAAACCTTCATCATCGTGGCTTTCAGATGCAAAGAGAGGAGTACGCCCTTGTCTTTCGCTTCGGCAAAGGCTTTTTTATAGAATTTGCAAAGCGCCTCTTTGCTCATAAAAGTAGCATCTATCACTTCGCCCGCTTGCAAAGGAATATCAGCTTTGAGTACCTGCACTTCGTGTTTAGGGCTCATCAACTCTATGCGCACCACATCGGCTTTTTGAAGGGTGACCGATTGCTCGTTGTGGTAGAAATCGCCCACTTGCATCGTAGCGACTTCCGTGAGGCTCTCAGCACTCCACGCACCCATTGAATGCGGGTGTGTTTGAGCGTACTGTTTTACCGATTTAGGTGCACGCCTATCGGAATTACCCTCGCGCAACACAGGGTTCACCGCACTGCCTTTCACCTTGTCATACCGCTGTTTGATAGCTGTTTCGGCTTCATTGGCAGGATTTTCAGGGTAATCGGGGAGCGCATAGCCTTGTGATTGCAATTCGGCAATAGCCGCTTTCAGTTGGGGTACCGAAGCACTGATATTAGGCAACTTGATGATATTGGCTTCTGGACGTGTTGCCAACGCCCCCAATTCGCTGAGGGCATCAGGCACCCGTTGTTCTGCTGTGAGAAAATCGGGGAAAGTGGCTAAAATACGCCCTGCCAATGAGATGTCTTTGGCTTCAAAGTTGATTCCTGAAGAAGCGCAAAAGCGTTTGATGATTGGCAATAGCGAATGGGTAGCCAAATAGGGCGACTCATCGGTAATGGTATAGATAATATTTTTCATTCTTATCGTTTATTCAATTCAACAAAAGCTCTTTCGGTGGCACCTACGTATATTTGTCGTGGACGACCGATAGGCTCTCCTCCTTGGCGCATTTCCTTCCATTGGGCAATCCAACCAGGGAGACGACCGATAGCAAAAAGCACAGTGAACATCTCTAAGTGCATACCCAAGGCTTTGTAGATGATACCCGAATAGAAATCTACATTAGGATAGAGATTACGCGATTTGAAGTACTCGTCTTCCAAAGCTACCTTTTCGAGATGTTTAGCGATACCAAAAATAGGATCGTCGATTCCCAAAGCGTTGAGCACCTCATCGGCAGCTACTTTGATAATTTTAGCCCGTGGATCGAAGTTTTTGTATACACGGTGCCCAAAGCCCATCAAACGGAAAGGGTCATTTTTGTCTTTTGCTTTATTAATGAACTTATCGACATCGCCTCCGTCTTTATGAATTTCTTCAAGCATTTCAATCACCGCTTGGTTTGCCCCGCCGTGGAGACGACCCCAAAGGGCTGAAACTCCAGAGGAAATACTCGCAAACAGACCCGCCTCGGAAGACCCCACCAAACGCACCGTAGAAGTAGAGCAGTTCTGTTCGTGGTCGCCGTGAAGGATGAGCAGTTTGTTGAGAGCACTCACTACCGTAGGGTTGATTTTATATTCCTCAGTAGGGATTTCGAAGAAGAGGCGCAAAATGTTCTCGATATAGCCCTTGCTATTGTCGTAATAATTCAGCGGTAAGCCCTCGCGTTTGCGGTACACCCAAGAAGCGATGATAGTTACTTTGGCAATGGCTTTACAGACCGCTTGATACACGTTTTTAGGACAATGTACGTTTACCGGTACCGGATTGAAAGCGGTGAGCGCACTGGTAGCTGATGCTAATACCCCCATAGGGTGAGCCGAGCGCGGGAAACCGTCCATAATATGGCGCATATCCTCGTGAACAAGGGTGTACTTGTGAATTGTTTTTTTGAAATCGTCATACTGTTCGGCAGTGGGGAGTTCTCCAAAAATAAGAAGATAGGCTACTTCGAGGAACTCGGCTTTAGCAGCTAAATCTTCGATGTTATAGCCACGATAGCGCAAGATGCCCCGTTCGCCGTCGAGGAAGGTAATGGCACTCTTGCAAGAACCCGTGTTTTTGTAACCCGAATCCAAGGTTACCAAACCAGTGAGGGCACGCAATTTTTCGATATTAATCGCTTTTTCGTTTTCGGTGCCTACTACGATAGGAAATTCGTATTCTTTCCCTTCAAAAATCAGTTTTGCTGTGTTTTCCATAGTACAATTTGTTTTTTATTTTTGGGCAAAGTAAGAAAAATTATTTCACATTTACAAATAAAATAGCGATAAATCTATCTTATTTAACAATCTTTAACGTTTTATGATTAAAATATAAGACAAATATATCTATAACGAAAAAAGAAATGAGAGAATGAGAAAATGAGGAAATGAGGTAAATGGCAATAATGCCAGAAATGCCAATAATACCACCAAGGGGAATGGGCGGGGAAAAATTAGCAGATTAGCAAATTTGAAAATTAGCAAATGTGGAGGGTTGGAAGATTCGGAAGGAAGCGGAAAAGAACAGAAGAGAGCTGAGAGAAGTTTTAGTGAAAAAAGGGTGTAAGATGGGTGGGGTTAGCTTATAGAGAGCTTATAGGAAGCTTATACGAATCTTGGACGATTGGTATAGAAAGGGTATATAAGTGATTGACTCATAGTATAATACAACAAGGCTAAAAATGTTAAAAACGGGGTTTCGAGGCGAAAGAAAGGGAAAAGGCGATAGGCCTTAGGCCATAGGCACTAGGGGGGAGTACGACGAAAAAAGCAGAAGGGATAATTAGGAAATTAGCAAATTAGAAAATTAGTAAATGGGGAAGTGTGAGGTCTTTGGCCATAGGCACTAGGGGAAAAGTGTAATAGAAACCTCCCCCTAGCCCCCTCCAAAGGGGGAATGTGGTGACGGGAAAAGTGAAGGGAATGTAGGGTCGTAGCATAACGGGAAATTATCTTTGGCAAAGTGTGTACGAGCTACAAGCTCGCACCAGCGAAGGGTGGCGACGGAAAAGGGGAAGATAAGATGAAGTAAACTGGCTCCAAAGGGGAATGTAGTGAGGGTGTGTGGGGTTTATATCTGATTGACAAATTTGCTCATTTGGTAATTGTTTCTTACCTTTGCACTTTGAAATATAAAGTACTGATGACAGATAATCAATTTAAGAAAAATAACCTCATTGTGGGGTGGGCTGTTTTTGCCGTAGCTCTTATCACTTATGGGCTTACGGTAGAACCTACGGTTAGCTTTTGGGATTGTGGCGAGTATATTGCTACCTCAGCGAAATTGGAAGTGGGTCACCCTCCCGGAGCGCCTTTATTCCAAATGATGGGCGCTTTTATAGCTGCTTTTGCTCCGAACTCGGATAAGATTGCGCTGTTCGTGAATTATATGTCGGTTTTATCGAGTGCTTTTACGGTACTTTTCTTGTACTTCATCATTGTAAATTTGACCAAGAAAATCGCTTTAAAGAGAGCTGATTCTGTTGAAGAAAAAACGCCTGCTACACTTACCCAAGGGCAGTTTATCGCTGTTTTGGGGAGTGGGGTTGTAGGGGCTCTTGCCTATACTTTCTCGGATAGTTTTTGGTTTAACGCGGTGGAAGCAGAAGTGTATGCAATGGCAATGCTATTTATGTCGGCTATGTTTTGGTTAGGCATTAAGTGGACGGACAGTTTGCACGAACCACGTGGCGACCGCTGGTTGTTACTGATATCGTTAGTAGTGGGGCTGTCGTTTGGGGTGCACTTTATGGCGTTACTGACCATTCCTGCTATTGGTATGCTTTATTTCTTCAAGAGTAACTACAAGAAAACGGTAGTGAACTTCATCATTGCTAATGTAGTTTCTATCGCTATTTTGCTGTTGATATTTAAACTGATATTACCTTACACCTTGGCGTACTTTGGTTATTTGGAAGTATTTTTTGTGAATAGCTTCGGTATGCCGTTCAACTCAGGGACTATTATCGCGGGACTCTCGGTTATTGCGTTCTTCTATTTTACGCTGAACTACGCTTATAAGCAAAACAAAGTGCGCTTGCAAACGGGCATTTTATGCTTGTTGTTTGTGTTTATAGGGTTTTCGTCTTGGCTAATGATACCTATTCGGGCGAATGCTGATACGGTTATCAATGAGAACAGTCCGACTGATGCGCGTTTGCTATTAGCTTATTACAACCTTGAACAATACCCCGAAACGCATTTGTTCTACGGTCCTATGTATTCGGATAAATACGCTGGATTAGACGAAGAGAACCCATATGAAGATGCGAAGCCAAAATACGAGCGTGATTATGCCTTAGGGAAATACATCATCGTGAATCAGTACAAAAACGCTCAGATGGCATCGAATAGCAAACAAGAGGGTGTTTTGCCGAGAATGTGGAGTGCGCAACACGCGGCGAATTATATGAAGCTCACAGGACTACTTACGTTTAGAATAAAAGAAGAAGCGTATAACGAGCCGAAGCTCTATCAGTTCTTACAAGAAGTGCAAAGGCAAATGCAAATACAACCGCTTCCGCCTGAGCGTTACGACCAATTTCTTACCGAATATCGGGACTATATAGAAGTAGAGAAGCCAAGTTTTTGGAAGAATATGCACTACTTGTTCGAGTATCAGTTTGGGTATATGTACTTCCGCTATTTTGCTTGGAACTTTATAGGCAGGCAAGACGATGTGCAAGGCAAGATGGAGAATGACCACGGCAACTGGCTATCGGGCATTAAGCCTATTGATAGTTTGCGCCTTGGGTCGCAAGACAACCTTCCTGCCGACGTGCTGAACAATAAAGCTCGTAATACTTACTATTTCCTGCCTTTGCTCTTAGGACTCTTAGGGTTATTTTTTATGGCGACGAAGAGCGAGCGCCAAACGTGGGTGATTATGGTACTTTTCCTCTTTACGGGTTTGGCAATGAAAATATACCTGAACGAACGACCGTTTGAACCGCGAGAGCGAGATTATCCGTTAGTAGGTTCGTTCTACGCTTTTGCTATATGGATAGGAGTGGGTGTATACGCGTTATTCCACGCACTTAAGAAGGTGCTTTCGCAACGAATAGGAGCGCCTTTGGCAGTGGTAGCGAGTTTGCTTGCTGTACCTGTGCTGATGGCAAGTGAGAATTGGGACGACCACAACCGCTCGCAAAAGTATTCGGCAGAGTTTATTGCGGACGCTTATTTGAGCTCGGTAGTTAAAGATAAAGACGCTATGATATTCACCATTGGCGATAACGATACGTTCTTACTGTGGTATGCCCAAGAAATAGAAGGCTATCGCACCGATGTACGCGTCATCAACACAAGTTTGTTACAAACCGATTGGTATATCGACCAAATGAAGCGCCAAGCGTACCAAAGTAGTCCTATACCAGGTGAAATGGTGCACAAACAATATGCTCACGGGGTGCGTGAAGGGGTGTATTTCCAAAAACGCACCGAGAACCGCTGGAATATTAAAGACTTTGTGAAATGGGTAACCAGCGATGACCCCAATACACAGCTCAGTAGCAGTAGTAGTGAAAGTAGAACTTTTAACTACTACCCTACGAACAAAATACGGATTCCTGTAAATAAAGAAAACGTATTAAAGAGCGGTATTGTAAAACCCGAAGACGCTGATAAGATAGTAGATTATATAGATATCACGCTCCCTAGTGCTATCGATAAAGCACGTATTGTGATGCTAGATATTTTGGCTTATAACGATTGGAAACGCCCAATATACTTCTCAGGAGGTAGTATGGACTCTGCTGAGTATATCTGGATGAAGGAGTACTTACAATTAGATGGACTGGTGTACAAACTTGTGCCTATTAAAACAGAAATCGATAAGAAACACCCCTTTGATATGGGGCGTATAGACAGTAATTTGATGTACGACATCATAAAGAAATGGGATTGGGGCAATATGGGTAAAGCAGGTATTTACTTAGACCCCGAAACGCGTAAGAACAGTATTATCTTCCGCGGTAATTTGGCACGTCTTACCGAAAAACTGATAGAAGAAGGCAAATTAAATAAAGCCAAAGATATCTTGGATATCGGAATGAAGCATATGCCTTTGGAGGCTTATGGCTATTACTTCACTCTCGATCCTTTTGTACAAGGTTATTTTAAGGTAGGTGAGAAAGAAACCGCTCGTAAATTGGCCTTGCAGATATTTGGGAAATATCAAGAAGAACTGAATTATTACGCACACTTATCGCCAGATGAGCGATATGCTAATACTGCCAGAATACAGTATACCATAGACCGCTATGGAGAATTATTATTGCTCATAGCGCCTTTGGATAAGGATTTTTACGAAAGACAAGTAGAGGTGCTCAGAGCGAAGGCTAGTCCGTTTATGAAATCGCAAGAGCTTGATGAGTATATGAAGATGCTAATCGATGAGGAGGATACGCTTGTTCAGGCAGAAGCAGAGAAAGATAGTGGAAATTAGGTAATCATTGCAGTTTATCATTAATGATTCTATTCATAAAATCTTGCATAAAGGCACGCATATCAGCGATGCCTTTTTTCATTTCTTCATTATGGGCGATTTGGTCTTTGAGGTTGTGGGTGAGGTTTAAATCGTCCTTAGCATATACACCAACTACTTCTCCTTGGAGGTCTAATACATAGATAAAATTACCTTGAATAAGCTGATAGAACTGCGTATTGGTAACAAAAGCACGAGGAGTTTCATCGGCTTTGTTTGCTAGCAAGCTACGCCCCCAAGAGCGGAAAGGCTTTTGGTACCCCATCAAATCTACGAGAGTAGGAAAAATATCTATTTGTTGCCCCAATACATCTGAGCTCCCCTGTGGGATAAGTGCTTTATTAGGGCTAAACAAAATAATAGGCAAACGGTGGTGTGCTATCTTCTGCTTGTAGTAATCGTAATAATCATCGGTGGTATGGTCGGAGATGATAGCGAAAATAGTGTTAGGATACCAGTCTTCTTTTTTTACAGTATCGAAGAATTTCTGTAGTGATAAATCGGTGTATTCAGTAACGTTGTGCATCGGGATATCACCGGTATTAAAACGCTTGTTGAGGGGTTCGGGCACTTTATAAGGACCGTGAGAGGAAAGAGTAAAAACCGTTGCCAAAAACGGACGCTTCATTTGGTTGATGTTCTTAGCGAAGTATTGCAAAAAAGGCTCATCGTCTATACCCCAACTGCCGTTATAGTAGCGTTCATCATTAAACTCGGTACGTCCTAAATAAGTTTCATATCCTATTTGGTGAGTATAGCCATCGAAGTTCATAGAGCCATTGGTAGCCCCGTGTGCAAAGAGCGTTTGGTAACCCAAAGAACGTGCTATCTCGGGCAAAGAAGACACTTTGCGCTGTGCATAGCCCGAACGCACCCAAGCGGTTTGAAAAGTAGGCATTCCAGCGGTTACTGCCGAAATCCCCTCAATGGAATGGATACTATTGGAAAAGATATTGGTGAAGTAATAGCCTTGTTGAGCCAATGAATCTAAAAAAGGCGTATGACTACGATAGTTAGGAATATGTGTTTGTTGGTTCATCACCCCGAAGTACTCAGCACCCATCCCCTCGAGAATAATCACTACTATATTGGGTTTTACGCCTACCTCTCGGTGGTATTGCTTGATAGGTTTGATATTTTGGGTGATATAGGCATCGGTAGTAAACTTAAACTCCTTAAATCCTTTGTTCTTACCCATTGTGCGCAGAATGGTAAAAGGGGTGTTGAGCAGTACATTCACTTGAGAAATATCGCGGGCATATTTGCTAGCGTCCATCACAGTAAGTGGAATCACCCCTTTTTTGAACGAAAAACCACGTATGCCAAAAATAAGCGTGGGAGCCAATAGCACCAACACCACTACCGATGTGATAAAGTAAGGTTTTCGATGCATTACATTCTCTTCTTTCAGACGGAGTTTCTTGTAGAGAAATACCCATAGCACTACTGATACTAAAAAGACCGCAAAAATAGCCCAATACTGCACCAAGAAGCCCGCGAGTAGTGTCAGTGGGTTGTGTTCGTTTTCTACCAAAGCCCAATCGTTAGTCGTAAGGCGTGTTTTATTATATGAAAAATAAGCAATATCGATAAAATTGAGCAGATAAGCAGGTATATTGCAAATGAAGTACACCCAGAAGAGGACTTTTTGGAAAGTAGGCTTGGTATTGATGAGCAGAGGGAGCACACTTAGGAAGATGAACAGAAGGTTCACGTAGATAATGGCGGTAGTATCGAATAGCAAGCCGTAGAAAGCGAGGTGCAAGAAGTCGGCTATGCCGTCTACACTGAGGTGCGCCTGATTGAAACTATAAAAGGCGATGCGAGCTAAAAAGTAAAATAGGTAGACTAAAGCTAAACGATAAGTGAGTGTTTTGTATTCGTTGATGCGTTTCATTGTTTAAATGCGGTTATATAAATCTAAATAATTCTGTGCCATTGTGCGATAGTTGTATTGAGTAGCCCACGCTTTGAGCTGGGCAGAGCGAACTGCTGTTTGTGCGTGGTATAGAGCCAAACCTTCTTTAATGGTGGAAGCCATTGCCTGAGGGTCGAAACTATCAAAATAAAAGGCTTCCTTTCCTCCTATCTCGGGCAGACTGGTATACTTGCTTAAAAACACTGCTTTGCCGAAAGCCATAGCCTCTATGGGAGGAATGCCAAAACCTTCGGCTAATGAAGGCTGACAGAGTGCCTGACAATGTTGCAAGAGGGCGTTTTTTTCTTCCTCGCTGATATGACTAAAAAGATGCACACGCTGTTCTAAACCCAACTGTGCGATGCGCTCTTTTAGTTCGGTAGTATAAGGTTCTTTTCTTTCGGAGCTGACCAACACTAAATCTTCTTCTATATAGGGCAGCGATTCTACCAGAGACCTTTGGTTCTTTTTAGCAAAAAGCACCCCAATATTCAACAGGTATTTTCTGGCTTTCAAAAAAGCCAGTGCCCCGTTTAGTGGGTAGACTTTCTCCTCGGGAAAAGTGATGCCGTTGTGAATCACTACTATTTCTTTCACTTTATCCAACTGCAATAGGAAAGCGTTTTTCAGCACATCGTCTTTTACAAAGTTTGAAATACACACAAGGTAATCGGTGTTCTTTAGATTAGCATTGACCAATGCGAGTGTTTTTTTAAACTTATGTTTACTGATATCTTCGTACAAGAAATTCAGGTCGTGCAGAGTGAGAATCTTCTGGGTATGGCGATAGTCTTTTCTGAAGTAAAGAGAACCTTGGTTACTGCTGTGAATAACGTCGAACTGCTCGTTAAAAGGCTCGTAGAAACGATGCCAATATTTGTAAGGGACTACTTTTAGTGTCGGGCTTATCTGGCGAATGGTTTTAGCGGTACCAAAATAAGAAAAGTCAATAGATGACGGTGTGTTTAAAAGTCCTTTAGCGAGGTTTTTAAACACGTTAGCCAATCCTGTGTTGGGGTAACGCAGGCGTTCTAAATCTATGAGTATTTTCTTTTGAGAATGGCTCATAATATCTTTTTAAACAAAGAGTCCCACTGTTTTACAATCTCTTCTATATTATAGAGACGCGCTTTTTTCAGTACGTTTTGTTGCATCTGTTTGCGCAGGGACTCATCGCTCATTAAGGAGGCTAGAGCTTCGGCATAAGCATCTAAGTCGAAAGGCGGAATGAGCCTCCCATTTTCACCGTCGGGGGAGAGGATTTCGCGGACGCCTGCTGAGCAAGCGAAAGCCACAGGGATAACCCCCGCTTGTTGCGCCTCGATGAGCACTAAGGGGAAGCCTTCAATTTGTGAAGAAAGGCAGTTGATAGCCGCCTCGTTGTAGTAAGGAGCAGTATACTGCTTACCACAGAAGGTGATGCGCTCTAAGCCGTAATCGGAAGCGAGTTGCTTAAGTTTTGGCAATTCTTCCCCTTCGCCTAAGAACAGAAACTCCCAATCGGGGAAACGTTTATAGAGCTTTTGCCACACAGCTACCAACCGTTCTACACGCTTGTCGCGGTGGCTCATACGCCCTACATAGAGGAGTTGTTTTTTCTTGTCTAATGTATAGGAGATAGGGGCTGGCTGGATACCGATAGGGATAGCAACTATCTTGTCGTTTTCCTTTAGTTGCAAGGCCTCTATCAGTTCGTTTTTATAGGCGTCGCAGAGCACCATAAAGGCGTGATAACGTTTGTAGATAAGCCTATATTTAGCTATTTTTATCTGTTTGTTGAGGTGAAAGAGGGGAATTTTAACACCACTATACCAAAGGGCGTAAAAAGGGTTTTGAGAAGCTTTTGCTTTTAGTTCACTGAGTTTGTTCTCGGCTTGCCAAAAGGTAATTCCGTAATGGGCAAAGATGCATTTACATTGGGTTCTGCTGAAAATACCTTCGCGTGAAGCGCTAAAACTCTTTCCCACAAACACCAAAACATCAATACCTAATTCGTTTACTTTATCAGCCAGAGATACCTTGGGGCGCGACAGCAAGCGCGTCTTGCCTACATCTACAAAAGTAATATTTTTCTTATCCTCTTCGCTGAGTTGGTTATGAGCGATGCGCGAGGAAAAAACAAACACTTTATAGCCTAAAGATGTGAGATATGGAGCAAGATTGGAGGTTACTTTTTCGCCTCCTCCATAAGGGTATCTACCGTGTACAAAACCAATGTTGGACATAATTGTTTTTATTAGAAGTGCAAAATTATAGAAAAAACACTATCTTTGCAAAAAAAATAATAAAATGTCACCTATATCCGAAAAAGTAAGCGGTCTCATTATCACCTATAACGAAGAAAAAAATATAAGGGAAGTATTGCCCTGTTTCGACTTCTGCGATGAAATTATCATAGTCGATTCTTTTAGCACCGACAGCACAGTAGCTATCGCTCAGTCATTTCCCAAAGTAAAAGTGATACAACACAAATTTGAAGATTTTGCGAGTCAGCGCAATGTGGCATTGCAACACGCCCAAAATGATTGGGTGCTTTTTCTCGACGGCGATGAACGTATCACACCTGAGCTTAGAACTGAGATTATACAGACCTTGAACCGTACAGACAAGAAAGACGCTTATTATTTCCGGAGATTATTTTTCTTTGCTGGGAAACCTATACACTTTTCAGGCACACAAGGTGATAAGAATTTTCGTTTGTTCCGCAAGTCTAAATGCCATTACATACCTGAACGCAAAGTACACGAAACCCTTGCGGTAGAGGGCTCTATTGGGGTACTCAAACACAAACTCTTGCACTACTCGGTGGCTGATTATGCATCTTATCGGCAAAAAGCAACTCTTTATGGAAAGTTCAAAGGTGAAGAGATGTACCACAAAGGGAAGCGATACAGCGCCTTGAAGATGTATGCTAAGATGGCGTTTCATTTCTTTAAGACCTATGTGCTCAAATTAGGATTTTTAGACGGGAAAGAAGGCCTTTTGCTCAGCAAAGTAGATGCCTTATCAGTTTACGAGAACTTTACATCACTAAAAAAATATCAACAAGACCATAATTTATGATTCATCAGTTAAAGAAGCTCCCTTTTTGGACGATAAGCCTCCTGCTATTTACACTAATAGTAGTGAGTTTTCTCACCTATTCCGATATGGGGAAGATTGAAGAGAAGGGAAGTTTCAACGGGCTCCTGCTGGTAGGAGTAGTGCTTACGGCTATAGAAGTATGGATACACCGCCAGCACCTTTTTGAAGGTATGCGACCGTTTCATATTTTTATCACGTTGGTAGCGACAGCTATTGTGTTGTTTTACCCATATAAGTTTAAGGTTACCTTTGGGCTGAGCATAGCACTGTTGCTCTTGTGTTTGGGGTATGGGCTTTACCGGCATACCTTCTACAAACCCCACCCTATAATGGTAACACTCTTTGGTTTTTGCGCTCTAAAACTCCTCAGTACACTTTGGGCTGCAGACCCAGTGCAAGCCTTCGACCATATCGATTACTACGTCTTCTTTATCTGTTTCCCTCTTGTGAGCTGTTGTTATCAGGTAGATAAAGCCGATTTGAAGAATTTTATATATATCAGTTTTTTTGCGTTCTTACATTTGCTGGTGCTAACGCTAATTATCTACCTTTTTTTGGCGGACTCTCTGCACAAACCATATAGTGCTTTTCTCTCTTTCAATAAAGATTATTTAGGCGCTTTTGGCAGTCAAGGTTTTTATCATTATATACGCACTATCTTTTGGAGTTATGCTCCACATCCAAGTAAGATAGCTTGGGTATTTATGACGGTATGGGCAATGGGAGCGTGGTTATGGAAAGAAGAAAAAGGAAAGATTATAAATATTTGGCAATTAGGATTATACTCAGTGTTATTGCTAACTGTTTCACTTATACTACAAGCACGTATAGCTATTTTAGGAATTTTTATACTGCTATCACTATTTGTTTGGGTAACTTTAATGAAACAAGTGAAAAGTGTTAAACTGATAGCCATTTTCACAGTGATAGCTTTTATTATAGGAAGTTTGATGACTAAGTTAGTCATTTCTAACACTACTTTCTTCAATGATAAAGGAAGGGCTAAAATCAATGAGGCTACTTTATCTCATTGTCAAGAGCACCCTTTTATAGGAGGAGGTGCAGGGTATGAAACTCAGCTTATTCACAGTTCAAATATCAACCTTAACAGTCTCCACAACGAGTTCCTTACTGCTCTTTCCGACCAAGGTTTCTTAGGACTTGCAGTACTGTTGTTATTTCACGTATTGGTAATTTACTACGGACTTAAAAACAGATATTTTTTAGGGATTTATGTACTCCTTGCCTTTATCATTTTCAATGCAACGGAAGGTGTAATGGGGTTACCCATTTGTATTCCCTTCTTCCTCTACTGTCTTTTACCTAAAAAATTAGAAAATTAGTAAATTTTCTCTACAGCTTCTACTACACAATCAATCACAAACTGTACTTGTTCGTTGGCGAGTTGAGGGTAGATAGGCAGAGAGATTTCTCCTTTAAAATTGGCATAAGCCTGCGGATAGTCTTCTATTTTATAACCTATTTCTTTGAAAAGGGTGAGCATAGGCATCGGGATAAAATGTACATTCACAGCTACTTCTTTTTCAGCAATTGCATTGATGATAGCATCGCGCTGTGCTTCGGTAATATCTTTAATGCGCAAAGCGTAAAGGTGATATGAGGTTTCTCTTCCTTGTTTGGAGAGCGGAGGCAATATCGCCCAATCGTATTTTCTGAAAGCCTCATCATATTGATGGAATACGCGTTTGCGTTCTTCTAAAATATGGTCATACTCGCGTATTTGTGCCAATCCTATAGCCGCATTTACATCGGGCATATTAATTTTCATCCCCAACCCTACAATATCATAACGCCAGCCTCCAGCTTGACTTTTGCTGAAAGCATCTTTTGTTTGGCAATTTAGACTCATCTGGCGCAGTTCTTTATAAAGAGAAGTATTATCGAAAGGGGCAGGAAGATTTAAACAAATAGCACCTCCTTCAGCAGTCGTTACATTCTTTACAGCGTGAAGCGAGAAGATGGCTACATCGGTTTCACTACCAGTTCGGATTCCCTCTTTATACCACGCCCCAAGTGAATGTGCGGCATCGTTAAGCACTAAAATACGCCCCAATTGCGCTTGCACTTTACTAGTAGGATTGAAAATCGCTTGTATCTCTGGAGATTTTACTAAGCGCATTAGTGCATCGTAATCACAAGGGAAACCTGCAATATCTACAGGAATGATAGCTTTTGTTTTATAAGTGATAGCGCGCCTTACAGCTTCTACACTGATGTTAAAATCATCTTCTACATCTACCATTACAGGAGTAGCACCAACGTGCAACACCGCCAAAGCAGTGGCACTATAGGTATAGGCAGGTACGATAACCTCATCTCCAGCTTTTACACCAAGCCAGTGGAGCATCAGCATTGCACCTGACGTCCACGAATTTACACAGAGCACTTCAGTAGCTCCTGAAAATTTTTTAATTTCTTCTTCTAAAGCTTTTACTTTAGGACCTGTGGTAATCCACCCAGAACGTAGTGAATCAGTAACTTCATTTATAACAGCCTCAGTGATATAAGGAGGCGAAAAGGGTATCTTCATAAGAATATTTTCAAAAATCACGGCAAAAGTATGAAATAATTAGCAAATTAACAAATTATACAATTTGCTATTATTCTTTTTTTCACTACCTTTGCCCCCGAAATCTATTACTCACAAATCCACTGTTTACTGGTTTTACCTATTTTAAATGAATAAACTACTCATTCTCGGAAGTATCGCTTTCGACCAAATAGAAACTCCTTTCGGAAAAAGCAACGCTATTATGGGGGGCTCGGCTAACTATATAGCCCTTGCTGCCGCTCAGTTCGAAGTCCCCTCAGCTGTCATCTCTATCGTAGGCGACGACTATCCACAAGACTACTTAAACCTCCTCTCCCAGCGCCATATCGACGTGTCGGGCATTGAGATAGTGCACGGAGGAAAAACGCTCTTTTGGAGTGGCAAGTATCGTAACGATATGAACCAACGCGACACCCTCGACACCCAACTGAACGTGCTTGTCAATTTTAAGCCCGTAGTACCCGAAGCCTTCCGCAATGCCGAAGTGCTTTTACTCGGCAACCTCCACCCTACTTTGCAAATGGACGTACTCGACCAAATGCTATCGCGCCCCAAATTAGTGGTGATGGACACAATGAACTACTGGATGAACCACACTTGGGACTTGCTAATGGAGGTAATCGCCCGCGTAGATATGATTACAATCAACGATGAAGAAGCTCGCCAACTTACCAAAGAGTATTCGCTCGTAAAAGCTGCCCAGCGCATTATGGCAATGGGTGTGAAGTTTGTGGTGATTAAAAAAGGCGAACACGGGGCGCTTTTATTCCATGACGACAAAGTGTTCTTTGCGCCAGCACTCCCCTTAGCCGAAGTATTCGACCCCACAGGTGCCGGTGATGCTTTTGCTGGCGGACTTGTGGGCTATCTCACCAAAACCCGCGACTATTCGTTCAGCAATCTAAAAAATGCTATTGTTCACGGCTCGAACATCGCCTCGTTTTGCATCGAGAAATTTGGAGCTGAGCGCCTGCTTACCCTTACCCAAGACGAGCGACACGCCCGTTTACAACAATTCCGTGACCTTACTCAATTTGACATTCAACTTAAGTAAGAGATAAGAAGTAAAAGTGTTATCTATTGCCTCTTATCTCTTACCTCTTACCTAAATAGATATGCTTTACAAAAGAAGTAGCGAACTATTCGCAGCCGCACAACAAGTACTCCCTGGCGGAGTCAATTCACCTGTACGCGCTTTCAATGCCGTAGGGGGACACCCTATTTTCATCAAAGAAGCCCAAGGCGCTTACCTCACCGATGAGGACAACCGCAAGTACATCGATTATATCGCCTCTTGGGGACCACTCATTTTAGGACACGCCTACCCTCCGGTAATTGAGGCAGTAACCGAGCGCGCCAAGAAAGGTACTTCTTTCGGTATTCCTACCGAAGTCGAAGTCCAAATCGCCGAATTGGCGGTCTCAATGGTGCCTCATATCGATAAGATTCGCTTTGTGAATAGCGGAACTGAGGCTTGTATGAGTGCCGTTCGCTTGGCTCGTGGCTATACCGGTCGTGAGAAGATTATCAAGTTTGCCGGTTGTTACCACGGACATTCCGATGCTTTCCTCATCGAGGCTGGTAGTGGTGGCGCAACTTTTGGTAGTCCCAATAGTCCTGGCGTGACTCAAGGCACGGCTAAAGATACGCTTTTAGCAAACTACAACGATTTAGCCTCCGTAAAAACCCTCTTTGAAGCCAATCCACAGCAAATAGCTTGCGTAATTATCGAACCCGTAGCCGGAAATATGGGCTGCGTGCCTCCTGCCGAAGGCTTTTTGGAAGGATTGAGACAACTCTGTACCGAAAACGGAGCGCTTTTGATATTCGATGAAGTGATGACCGGCTTCCGTTTGGCAAAAGGCGGAGCACAAGAGGTCTTTGGTATCAAAGCCGATATCGTTACCTTCGGAAAAGTGATTGGTGGCGGACTCCCGGTAGGGGCTTTTGCTGCTAATAAAGAAATTATGAGCTATTTAGCTCCCGAAGGTCCCGTGTATCAAGCGGGGACTCTTAGCGGAAATCCTTTGGCGATGAGTGCTGGATTGGCAATGCTCACAGCGCTGAATGAACAACCTGAGGTGTTCGACAGTTTAGCCAAAAAGACAGCTTACTTGCACGAAGGCTTCGACAACGTACTGAAACGCGCAGGATTCCCTTACCAAATCAATAGCTTTGGTTCGATGTTTACCCTCTTCTTTGCCGAAGAACCCGTAACCGATTTCGCCAGCTCAGCTAAGAGCAATACAGCACGCTTCCGCAAGTATTTTCACGGAATGCTACGCGAAGGTATTTACTTACCTCCAAGTGCTTTTGAAAGTTATTTCCTCAACGACGCCCTTACTTACGAAGATTTAGATAAGACCATCGGAGCTCTCAACAGAGTAATTATGGAGTTGTAACACTCATAGTTAGCGTCATACTACACTTTGTCAAAGTCTCTAACCGCACGTACTGCTACGATACTTTTTGACAAAGTGTTTTTTTATTATAGCTTATCAAAATTGGTTTGCGAATTTTCGTTTTACACTTTGAAAAGAAATATTCCTCTGTGACATACTCCGCTATCGCGGTACACATACCCAGCTGTCGCTGGATACCTTCAAAGGGGGAGTGTAGTGACGGTGTGAGGTTGTAGCACGACAAGCGGGGAAATTAGTAAATTAGGAAATGAGAGAATGAGAAAATGAGAGAATTGGAAAATGGATAAGTGGAGAAAATAGTTCTTTGAGCTGTAGGATTAGTGAGACAGGTAGGACAAGAGTATTGAACAAGCGGAACTTGTGGGACGAGTTTGAGGGTTTAATTTTAGGCAGAAGCTTTGATAACGGTTGTAGTAAAGAGACTGATAATCAGAGGCAGTATTATGTTTAACATAAACTTTAACATTATTTTAACATATGGGAGGGGGTAAATTCGTACTTTTGCTCTAAATTAATTTATAAAAGAAAAAAATGTACAGAATTATTACCACTATTGCAGTGGCGTTTGCTACTATTACAGCAGTTAACGCCCAAGAGTTTAAAGTAGGAGCTAAAGCAGGATTACTCCTCTCTGATCTATCTACTTCTGATGCTTCTATTCAAACAAAGGAACATAACGTATTGTATTTAGAAACGACAGAAATAAGCACAGCTATCAAAGCGGGGTTCCACTTTGGGGGCTTTATAGAATACGGTTTTAACGACCGTTTGTTTGTAGAAGGAGGAATAGACTATTCTTTCCAAGGCGCAAAAGTAAAATCTACTAAAACTACTAAGCTTAATCTTTCTTCACAAGATGCTACCTATTATGAATATAAACCAGATGGGGCTTCTATCAGAACGCAACAGCTTAACATTCCTCTTTGGGTGAAGTATGATATTGCTGGTTTCCGCCCCAAAGTAGGGGTGAACTTAGGTTTTTTGACGAAGGCAGAGCTCAAAGCAAAAAGTGAAAATGGAAATTCAGAAACTTTATCGTTAAATCCTAATAAAACATTCGACTTTGGATTGGGTTTAGGCGCTGAATACAATTTGTCTTTTGGTTTGTTCTTTGATGCTACCTTCAATATGGGTCTTACAGATGTCTCTACTAAAGAAAAAACAGCCGAAGAGTTTCCTGCTCTCAATTTCAAAAACCGTGTGATACAAATAGGAGTAGGGTATAAGTTTTAAAAGAATATTATTACTTAAAAGAAAAGACTGCTTTTTACAGCAGTCTTTTTTTTGTTAAAGTACCTATCAAGAGTTGAACAATTTGATTATAAATATAATTCTTTACTCGGTTATAGATTTCCGGCTCACTTATGAACCCCCGAAGGGGGACAAGCCACAAATAGGGTAACTTGTTTAAAAAGAAACATTCTCTTATCACATACTCCGCTATCGTGGGGCACATACCCAGCTGTCGCTGGCTACCTTCAAAGGGGGAGTGTAGTGACGGAAAAACGACAAGCGGGAAAAATAGAGAATTAGAAAATGGGGTAAATGCCAATAATACCAATAATGCGAGAAATACTGATAATTAACTTTGGCAAAGATGCGAGCCACACAGGCAGTCGTAGCACAACGGGCAGAGAATATTAGCAGATTAGAGAATTAGCAAATGGGGGAGGGTTGAGTCGTGCGGAAGGAAACGGAAAAGAACGGAAGAGGATTGAGAGAAGATTTGGTGAAAAAAGGGTGTAAGATGGGTGGGGTTAGCTTATAGAGAGCTTATAGGAAGCTTATACGAATCTTGGACGATTGGTATAGAAAGGGTATATAAGTGATTGACTCATAGTATAATACAACAAGGCTAAAAATGTTAAAAACGGGGGTTCGAGGCGAAAGAAAGAGGAAGAGGTGATAGGCCTTAGGCCATAGGCACTAGGAGGGAGTATGACGGAAAAAAGAAGGAAATGACGAGAGACGAATGACGAATGACGAAGGTAATGTGGTAAAAATATCTCTTTTCTAACATATCCAGCTGTCGCTGGCTACCTCTCTGAGGGGGAAACTGTGGCGAGTCATTTATTGGGTAAGCCCCCGAACCCCCGAAGGGGGACAAGCTGGAAAAGCTGACACCCCCCCTTTACACATACCCAGCTGTCGCTGGCTACCTCCAAAGGGGGAATTAGGGACGAAAACATATTCCTTTAAAGGGGGAATGTAGTGACGTGACAAGAGGCTGTATGGAGCGTTAAAAGAGCGTTAAAATATTTGCTATTAGTTGTCAGTTATTATTTGTTTTATATCTTTGCGCCCTAAAAGTAACATAAATGACTATTCAACAGATTCAGAATGAGCTTATTGAAGACTTTTCACTGTTTGATGATTGGACGCAACGTTACGAATATCTGATAGAATTAGGCAAGTCGTTACCTCTTATCGACGAAAAGTATAAGACGGAGGAGTACCTCATAAAAGGCTGTCAGAGTCAGGTGTGGTTACACGCCGAAGAGGAAGATGGCAAGCTTATCTTTACTGCCGATAGCGATGCGATTATCACCAAAGGGATTGTTGCTTTATTAGTGAAAGTGTTCTCTCACCAAACGGCTGAGGATATCCTAAAAGCGGATATGAGTTTTATTGATAAAATAGGACTGAAAGACCATCTATCACCTACTCGTGCGAACGGGTTGGTGAGTATGATAGGGCAGATGAGGGGATATGCTGCTAAGGTGTTAGGGAATAGATAAGAAGAAATACACCTGGCGGTGTAGAAATTAAACAAGTCTATTCAAATCAAACAGATATATCTTTATTAGATTTCTGAGGCGTTAGACTTATCTCTTTAAAAAAGAAAAATTAAATGACTGAGAAAGGGTGAGTATGATAGGGCAAATGAGGGGATATGCTGCTAAGGTGTTGGGAAATAGATAAGAAGGAATACACCTGGCGGTGTAGAAATTAAACAAGTCTATTCAAATCAAACAGATATATTTTTATTAGATTTCTGAGGCGTTAGACTTATCTCTTTAAAAAGAAAAATTAAATGACTGAAGAAAGAAAGATAGAGCAATTGGGCGAGAAAATCGTTGAGGTGCTCAAAACGATATACGACCCTGAAATACCCGTAGATATTTACGAATTGGGGCTTGTTTATGACGTGTTTGTGAACGAAGACTTCGATGTAAAAATATTAATGACTCTCACTTCGCCTAACTGCCCCGTGGCAGAGTCTCTCCCAATGGAGGTGAAGGAAAAGGTACAAAGTATTGACGAAGTGCACGAAACGATTGTAGAACTCACTTTTGACCCGCCGTGGAATCAGGATATGATGAGTGAGGTGGCGAAACTTGAATTAGGATTTTTGTAAAAATTATAAATAAATCACTTATGAAAAGACTTTTATTTTCAACTCTATTATTGTCTTCAGCAGTAGTTTTTGCTCAGGAAGACCAAACGAATGACGGTGTAGCACAAGACCCTACGGCAGCTCCAACAGAGGAAGCTCCTGCTCCTCGATGGACAAAGAGTGGTAACGCTTCACTGATGTTCTCGCAAGCCGCCTTCAACCACGATTGGACAGGAGGGGGAACTAACAACGTAGCAGCAAGCCTTGCGGTGAGCTATGCTTTCAACTACAAGAAAGACAAATGGGCGTGGGATAACAACGTATTTGTTGATTACGGGATTACTAAACTTGAAGGTGATGACTATTCAAGAAAAACCACAGACCGTTTTGAGGTGAACTCAGTACTCGGTTACCAATTGAACAACCCACAGTGGTACTATTCATTCTTCTTGAACTTCAAAACACAAATGACCGATGGTTACAAATATGAGAGCACTGGTCGTACGCTCATAAACCAATTGCTTTCACCTGGATACTTACAATTTGGTCCTGGTATGTTGTGGAAGAAGAGCGATAACCTAAAAGTGAACTTGGCTCCTGCAACTTCTAAAATCACGACTGCTAAAAGCCGTTGGACAGAAACAGGTCCTTTCTACGGTGTTGAACAAGGAAAGAACATTCGTTATGAACTCGGTTTCTACTTGAACGGTTATGCTAAGTTTACTGTGATGGACAATGTATCTTTCGAGAATATCCTCAGTTTGTACAGCAACTATCTCGACAAACCACAAAACGTAGACTTGGATTATACTGCAAACATTGTGATGACTATCAACAAGTACTTATCAGCTAACTTTACTTTTCAAGCTATCTACGACGACGACGCTGCTAAAGCTTTCCAAATTCGTGAAGTATTGGGCTTAGGAGTAAACTACAAGTTTTAGTGTGAGGTGCGAGTCGCACACACAATTGTAGCACGTTAGCAATTAGTAAAAAATAGAGAAGGGACTACCTTAATGGTAGTCCTTTTTTGTTTTATTGTTGGGAGGTTGTGGATTATTCGGAGGAAGCATTTGTAAGAGCTAAGATTGGTATTTAGAAAAATAGTAGTACCTTTGCCTCACACATTATTGCTGAATTGGAGAAGAATTGGAGAAACTAATTGCATACATACAAAAAACCGTTCCTGAGCTAAAAATACAGGAACAGATGCTTAGAGAGGCTTTCCAAAAAGAGAGCGTTGCTAAAGATGCCTTGCTGTTAGATTTCGGACAAGTGTGTGAGCATTATTACTTTGTAAACAAAGGAGCTCTTAGGATATTCTTTTACGATGAAGGAGAGGAATACACGAGCTGGATAGCTTTTGAAGATTACTTTTTTACAGAGCAAAATAGTTATACAGATTGCTTACCTTCTCGTTATGCTATTACAGCTATTGAAGAGACTGAAGTACTGAAAATACATAAACAACAAATGCATTCACTTCTACAAAATAGCTATGAGTGGCAACAGTTCTTCATACAAAATGAGCAACAAACAATATTACGGCTGATGGAAACTATTGAACTCTTCCAAAGACAATCGGCTAAAGAGCGATATGAAGCCTTGTTCAGCTTTCCTGCCTTTATACAAAAAGTGAAACAAAAAGACCTTGCTACAATGCTCGGAATGACTAAATACTCTATCAGTAGGCTAAAATCTTACAAGTAAAGAGAGGAAGTTGCCAAATAGCAACTTTTTTGTGTATTGCTGTGCGTAATTTTGCATTTATAAAACAAATGTAAAATGAACCAAGAAGAACAATACAGTTTTAGTCCGCTGGACAGCTATCAGTGGATAAAGAAAGAGGCTTTTGCTTATATAAAAGCCCAACAATGGATAGATGAAGCACTGTTTGAAGACTTTTTAAACGCTTTTGAAGATTATTTTAAGCACTCATTACAAAAAGTATCTCATCTTATCAAGAATGAGTTGGACGAAGGGAATGTGCAATTTGCGGTTTTGGTAGTAGCTTTGTATGAAGCTTTTGTGAAGATAGGCAAGGAAGATAAAGAGGCTTTCAAATATGTGTGCCTTGCTATCAATGAGCCGATAGCTCCTTTTATGGAGCAAAACACAGAGGCTTTCTTAACAGCTTCGGAGTACCCTTTTAAGGCGATAGTGGAGATATCGAAAGCACGAGAAGCGTATTATTTTGGCAAGAGTTTTGGCTTTGAACGCCTTATAGATGATGATTACGGTTATGTTTTGCAAATTAAAAAGTGTTTGTTTCACGAAGTACTAAAAGCTCTTGAACATACTTTTTTGCAGAGAATTATATGCCAAGTAGACTGCGGTTGGATAAAAGGCATTAAAACAGAGCTACACAACTTACATTTTGCACGACCCACTACTTTTGCTACGGGCAATACCTGCCAAATGTGGTTTATAAAAGAAGAAAAAACAGAAGATATACAATGACCCTAAACCTCGATTTCCTCAGTCAGTATTTTACTGAAGTACATTTCGATAAAGATGCTCTCATCACTCGTGCTGGCGAGGTAGAGCACTCGCTCTATTACCTCAGCGAGGGCATCGTGCGCTTTTTCTACTACAACCCCACTACCGATAAAGAAACGACGGTGGATATCCTCTTTGCCGAGCAGTTTTTTATGTCGTATGCCTCGTTTGTAAAGCGTGAACCTTCCCTCTTCTCTATTCAAGCGCTGAAAGATGTTACTGTCTATAAGATAGGTCGTGAACACCTTGAACACCTCATAGAGCAACAAGAGTACCTACAAATAAAAGCTGATATCTTGGAACATCTGCTGATTGAGAAGATGCAACGAGAGGCGCAGTTCTTATTGCAATCACCCGAAGAGATTTACTGCAATCTATTGGAGAAAGACCCTAAACTTATCCAAAATATTCCGCTGAAATATATTGCTTCTTATATTGGCATTACCCCCCAAGCGCTGAGCAGGATTAGGAAAAGAATATTTTAATGGTTGATTATCGTTATTTTATTTTAGTAAAGTATAGCGTTAGTAAGCTATTTTGGCTTTGTGCGCTGTAGGTGAACTTGGTGTTATTATCTGAAAAGACAAACGACAAGTCTACTTAGTTTTGAGGATTGGTAACATTATAATATTTGCCACCCTCTTTTGCCTAGTAAAATGAATAAAGTTGTGGCAAGGAGCGCTGAAAAAATAAGTTTTTTCATAGAATTGTTATTTTAATGCGCCACACACACATAACAAATTATCCTTTGTCAAATGTTCTTTGTTAATTACTTTTACATTCTTTCTATATTTTTCGTTACCACTTTCTTTTTATTTTGTTGTTTATCAAACAGCTACATTTTTACTTATCTATATTTTCACTATCCAATGTTTTTAGTATATTTTTAACGTTTTATCTTTGCGCCAGAATTAGGTATTAGGGAACAGGTGTTAGGTGTCAGGAGACAAGTGTCAGGCACAAACTCTTACCTCTTCTCTTACCTCTTAACTTTTAACTAAAATGAAAGGAAAACAAAGAACTTTATTAAACAGTATTGGCAAGCTCGCCTTGCTACTACTTTTTAGCTTGCTTTCTACCGCCCTTTCTGCCCAAAACAAAAAGATTAGCGGAAAGGTAATCGATGAAAAACACCAGCCCGTGCTGGGGGCATCGGTGGTGGTGAAAGGCACTACTAAGGGTACTACTACCGATTTCGATGGGAATTTCACGATAGATGTACCTGCTAAAGCCACGCTATCGGTTTCGTTTATAGGGTATCACACCCAAAATGTAGCGGTAGGCAACCAAAACCAACTCACTATCGTGCTCAAAGAAGAACAAGAGCAGTTAGACGAGGTAGTGGTGGTAGGTTATGGTACTGTCCGCAAGAAAGACCTTACGGGGGCTGTCTCTTCGGTGTCTAACAAAGCCCTTAAGGAGAAACCTATTGCCAACGCTGGGGAAGCACTCCAAGGGCGTGCTGCTGGGGTGCAAGTAACTTCGGCGGGAAAACCTGGTGACAACGTGTCGTTTCGCATTCGCGGTATCAGTACGATTAACAACAGTGAACCGCTACTGGTTATCGATGGGGTACCTACCGACCTCGGTATCAACGCGCTCAATGTAGATGATATAGAAAATATCGATGTGCTAAAAGATGCTTCGGCAACAGCGATTTACGGTTCTCGTGGTGCCAATGGGGTGGTGCTCATCACTACCAAAAAAGGAAAAAATGGCGACGGCAAACTGTCGTTCAGCACCAATGTAGCTCTTCAACAAGCTACCAACTTACCCGTGATGCTCAACGCGCGTGAGTTTGCTTCTTTTCACAACGAAATGATTGCCAACTACAACCGCACCCCTGGGGTAAGTCCGCTTACACAACGTCCTGATTTCGCCAATCCTGAAGACTGGGGGGAAGGCACCAACTGGCTCAAAGCGCTTTTCCGTCCTGCTTTTATGCGTAACTATTCGCTTTCATACTCAGGTGGTAACGACAAGAGTAATTACTACGTATCAGGAGGTGTGTTCGACCAAGATGGGATTATCCTCAACACTTCTTACCGCCGTTATACAGTGCAGTTCAACGGTGAGTCGCGCGTAAAACCGTGGATTAAGTTTGGTAACAACCTCACCCTCAGCCACGACGAAAAGAAATCGGGCGACTACAACATCCGTATGGCGATGGCTTCTTTGCCTACACAACCTATTTATAATGAAGACGGTAGCTACTCAGGCCCGGATTCGCCTGCCCATCAGTACAGCGATATCCGCAACGTGATAGGTACTGCCCTTATCAACGGACAAAACACTACCAAAGGCTATAACATTTTGGGGAATATCTTTGCCGAGATTACTCCTGTAAAACATTTGGTATTCAAAACTACTGGAGGGCTCGATTTTAAATATTGGGACAACCGCAGTTTCTCCCCTAAATACAACTGGAAACCAATACCTAATCCGCTTTCTAACCTCTATCAAGATGCTAACAAGAGCACTACCCTCCTTTGGGATAACACACTCACTTATACCAATACTTTTGCCCAAAAGCACTTCCTCAATGTGATGGTGGGCACCAGTGCGCAAAACAACGTGTATAGCAAAATCAATGCAAGTGTGAGCAACTTCTTGAGCGACCAGCAAAACCAACTCAGCAAAGGCTTGGAAAACCCTACGGTAGGCGGTACGATGAACGATTGGGCTATCCTCTCCTTCATTGGGCGACTCAACTATACTTATGCCGATAAGTACTTGCTCACTGCTACGGTGCGTCGCGATGGTTCTTCGCGTTTCTCCAAAGAAAACCGCTGGGGTACTTTCCCTTCTTTCTCTTTGGCGTGGCGCGCATCAAATGAGTCTTTCTTCCCTAAAAACGACTATGTAAACGATGTGAAATTGCGCGTGGGTTACGGTATGACCGGTAACCAAGGCGGTATTGATAACTATGCTTATTTCACCAAATTGCGCACAGGGCAATATGTGTTCAACAACAATTTGGTTTCTACCCTCTATCCTCACGTGATGCCTAACCCTAATGTGAAATGGGAAACCGTAGAGCAATTCAACGGGGGTATTGACCTTGCACTACTCAAAAACCGCTTGAACCTCACTTTCGATGCTTATATCAAAAACACCAGCGATATGTTGGTGCCTATGGCGGTATCAGTAAGCTCTGGTTATTCGGATATCAACGTGCCAAGTATCAACGCTGGTAAAGTGGAAAACAAAGGGGTAGAGCTTACAGTGTCATCAGTGAATGTAAATAAAAAGGACTTCCAATGGAATACTGATGTAAACGTATCGTTCAACCGCAACAAAATCGTGAAGATGAACGATGGTGTGCCTTTGTTCACTGGTTTTGAGGCGTTCCTCACCAAATTGCAAATCCTCTCCGAGGGTCACCCTGTGAACGCTTTCTATGGCTATGTAATGAACGGACTTTTCCAAAACCAAAACGAGGTGGACAACTATGCTACTCAAGTGGAAAACGGTACCGCCCCTGGTGATGTGAAGTTCCGCGACCTCAACAACGATGGGGTCATCAATGCCGATGACCGTACTTATATTGGTAATCCGTTCCCTGAATGGACATTCTCTATGAATAACAACTTCAACTACAAAAACATCGATTTACAGATATTTTTACAAGGCGTAGCAGGCAACGATATCTACAATGCCAACCGTATATGGCAAGAGGGAATGTCGGTACCACAAAACCAAATTGCCAAAGTAAAAGACCGTTGGACTGGCGAGGGCACTAGCAATAGCATTCCGCGTGCTATCTATGGCGACCCTAACCAAAATACGCGTCACTCTACCCGCTTTGTAGAAGACGGTTCGTATTTGCGCATCAAAAACGTAACTTTGGGGTATACCCTTCCTAAAGAGGTTACTCAAAAATTCCATACCGATATGTTGCGCATATATCTGTCTTGCCAAAATCTCTATACTTTCACCAAATACAGCGGTATGGATCCCGAAGTAGGCACTGGTGGCGTTGATAGCGGTACTTACCCTGTAACCCGCACAGTTAGTTTCGGATTAAATGTGCAGTTTTAATAACCCCCGTTCCCCCGAAGGGGGACAATCTGAAGAAGTGAGTATTTAATTCTTACTTGTTATCTTTGGAGATTGTTTCCTTCTCTTTGAAAAGTCCGCGAAAGCGGAGTATGTGGGAAACGGGTGAGAGCAATAAAAACACAATTATAAACCATAAAACAATATTACCCCTATGCAGCCTTTGTGGCTTGCCCCCTCTACTTGGGAGAGGGGAATGGGGGAGAGGAATTAATACTATGAAAAAGATATTATACATTACCCTATTAGCATTTCCGCTCTTCACGGCTTGTTCTAAGTTTTTGGACAAGACCCCTTACGAAGATTCAAGTGCTGAAAACATAAGCGATGCGGCATCAGCAATTGCTCTTACCAATTCGGCTTATAAACCCTTGCAACGCTCTAACCTCTACAATATGCGCCTCTGGACGCTCGACATCGTAGCAGGTAACAGCATCGTAGGCGCTGGAGGAGGTACCGATGGACTCGAAACCATCACCCTTTCCAACTTCAATGCGACTGCCGATAACCCTTTGGCGCTCGAAATATGGCGCGGTTGTAACCCTGGTATTCTCTATTGCAATACGGCTCTAAAAGCTTTGCCTTCTGCCAATATCCCTGAGGATATCAAAAACCGCTGTATCGGTGAAGCCAAATTCCTCCGCGCGCACTACTATTTCCTTTTGGTGCAACTCTTTGGCGATGTGCCTCTTCAGCTCGACCCTAAAGAGAGTTTGACTAACAAAACGCCTTTCCGTCAAAGCAAAATGAAGATATACAACGAGGTGATTATCCCCGACCTCAGAGAGGCTTTCAACCTATTGCCCACACGCGAGCAATATAGCAATGCCGATAAAGGTCGCGCAACCAAAGGTGCTGCAGCGGGTATGCTTGCCAAAGTATACCTCACTTTGGGCAGATATAGCGAAGCTCTTGAAATGTGCAACGCTGTCGAAAACCTCGGTTATACCCTTAATCCTGATTATTCCGATTGTTTTGGCGCTGCCGAACGCAACAAAAACACTGCCGAGTCTATCTTTGAAATTCAGTATTACGGACTTACCAAAGACGATTTCTGGGGCGAAGAAAACCAAGCCTCTTGGCTCAGTACCTTTATGGGTCCTCGCAACAGCGGTTGGGTAGGTGGTGCTTATGGGTGGAATCAGCCTACACAAGAGTTTGTAGACCAATACGAGGCGGGCGACCTCCGCAAAGATAAGACGATTCTCTACGAGGGTTGTCCTAATTTTGAAGGAAATGTATACCGCGCTTCAATGTCTAACACGGGCTACAATGTGCGCAAGTTTTTAGTGCCACTAAGTCAGTCTCCCGATTTCAATACCAACCCTGCCAACTTTGTAGCGCTCCGCTTTGCCGATGTACTCCTAATGAAAGCGGAAGCTCTCAACGAGTTGGGTCGCACCACTGAAGCCGAAGTGCCTTTGTACAAAGTGCGCACCCGTGCGGGTCTTACCCGTCGCGCTGATATAGAGAACCTCACCCAAGCGCAAATGCGTGAGAAAATACGCCACGAACGCCGCATAGAACTCGCTTTTGAAGGGCATCGTTGGTTTGATATGATTCGCTGGGATAACGGTCAGTACGCACTCAATTTCTTGCACTCCATAGGTAAAACCAACGCCCGCGAGAAACACCTGCTCTTGCCCGTCCCTCAAAAAGACCGCGACGCCAACCCTAACCTCACCCAAAACCCAGGTTGGTAGTGCGAGCCGCACAGGCAATTAAAACAAATTACTTAATTAACAAATAAAAACAATTTCACCCTTGTCGCTTTTGCGGTTTCCCTCCCCCTCGCCTTCGGAGAGGGGGAGAACGGAGGGGGTGAGGACACAAACTAATATGAAACCATACCATTTATACATCGCCTTCCTCTTACTGCTCCTTACGGGCTGTAAAAAAGAGGACTATATGGAGCTCTTCAAAGAGGGGAAACCCTTTGAATTGAAAGCTCCTAAAGAAAATGTCGCCTTAGACGCTGCCAACCCCGAACAAGAAGCGATCAAGTTCACTTGGACGGCGGCTTCCAATCGCGGAACTAATGCCGCTATCACCTATACTTTCCAAATGGATGTGCAAGGCAACAACTTTGCGGGAGGTATCAGCGAGAATGTAGGTCGTGAAGCCTATGAGAGAGTGTATAAAAACGAGGAACTCAACAACCTATTGCTCAATACTTTCAAAGTTGCGGCAGACACCGAAGTTACGATGGAAGTACGCATCATTGCCCAAGTAGCCTCTGGCGAGGGAATGAAACAACACACCAATGTGAAGACGGTGGTTTTCAAAACGCATACCCCTATCAGTAATACGTTGTATATCATCGGTAGTGCTGCCCCTCACGGTTGGAGTGCCGATCAAGCCGAAGAGATGAAACCCGTTGAGGGTACTCCTAAAGCCTTTGCGTGGTCAGGACGATTATCTGCTGGCGAAATCAAGTTCATCACTACCAAAGGTCAGTTTATACCATCGTATGGCAAAGGCAGTAATAATAGCGAGTTGCACTTCCGCAAAACCGATGCCGATACGAGCGATGAGAAATTTACAATTGCCGAAAGTGGTGTCTATACCGTGAAAGTGAACCTTATCAACCTCACCATAAGCATCACCAAAGGCGAAGCGCCTGAATATACCGAGTTGTGGTTCGTAGGTGAACCCACTGGTTGGAGCTTCAAGAAAATGACTGTAGACCCTACTGACCCATTTGTGTTCCACTACAATGCCGATTTAGGCAATGGAGGTGAGTTCAAAATAGGTACTAAAGAAGGCGATTGGTTAGCAGTATTTTTCCGTCCTAAAGAAAATAATACTGCTGAGGGTAGCGACCTCCCTGTGAAGAAATGGGCAGGCGACCCCGATTACAAATGGAAAATTTCAGCAGGTACTTACAAGATTACGCTCAACACTCGTACAATGAAGATTGACATTGTGCCTTTCACTCCTTATGCAGGAATGTATATGATTGGTAGTGCCACCGATGCTGGTTGGGATATCAACAATCCTATTGCAATGACTGTCGATAACAGCAGTCCTAATGTCTTTACGTGGGAAGGCGACTTAAAAGCGGGCGAACTCAAATTCTCTTGCGACAAGAAAAGCGATTGGGGTGGCGACTGGTTCTTGGCTGCTAAAGCTGATAAAGCCCCAGCAGGTGTGGAAGAACCGATGATTTTCAGCACCCACGGTTCTACCCCTGATAACAAGTGGAAAATCAGCGAGGCGGGCACCTACAAAATCACCCTCAACCAACTTACCCAAAAGGTGATGATTAAAAAGCAATAGTCCCCTCCCCAGCCCTCCCCCAAGGGGCAGGGCTGTTACAAAGTTTTGTAAGTTATTTTAAATTACTATTTTTGCATTCTAATAAAATGTAAAAGTCTATGACACTGATAGAAATGTTATCTAGTATAGAGGATACTAGAAAAAGACGCGGTATCCGCCATAAAATGCCTAACTTCCTGATTATGTGCCTAACAGCAATAATGTCAGGTTATACTGGTTATCGAGAAATAGGCCGTTTCCTCAAAGAAAACCAATGGGAGTTTAAAAAGTATCTAACTTTCTGTAAAGTACCTACATATGGCTCTATTAGAAGGATATTTATGGAAATTGATTTTGATGATTTTGCCCAAAAATTCAATCAGTGGACTGCCCAATTTTTACCAATGTGTCAAGGTGAAACACTTGCTGTTGATGGAAAGGCTATTGCAGGAACTATTAAAGACACTCAAAATAACTATCAGAATTTTGTTTCATTGATAAGTGTTTTTGCTTCACAAAGAGGCATTGTATTAGCTTGTGATAAATTAGAGAACAAAAAAGAATCTGAAATTTATACCGTTCAAAGACTCTTACAAGCCTTAGACATTCAAGGTGAAATAATCACTTTAGATGCCTTACATTGTCAAAAAAACTCTTGAAACTATTATAAAGTCAAAAAATGACTACATAGTACAAGTAAAAGGTAATCAAAAAAAGCTTTTTGAGCAAATAAAAGCAAATGTTGCTACAAAAAAGTATTTAATGCACACTTACCAAGAGTGTTCTTTGCTAAGAGGTCGTGATGAATTGCGTATTACCAAAGTTTATAAAAATTTAGAGGGTATTTCTCCTGAATGGTTTGGTATAAAGCGAATTATAGAAACAACACGTTATGTCAAAACAAAGAAAGGTCAGACAATAGAGATAGTTTACCATATTAGCAGTGTAGCTAAGAATAAGGCTGATTTCTTTGCTAATCACATACGTTCTCATTGGGGTATAGAAAATCGTTTGCACTGGGTGAAAGATGTACAAATGAAAGAGGACAAGAGTAAGACTAAATCAGGTAATGCTCCTGAGAATCTTTCAATAATGAGAAATATATCAATTAACCTATTTCGTCTTAATGGAAAAGACTCTATCAAGTCAGCTATGGAATGGAGTATCATTAATTTCAAAGAACTTATGAATTTAATATATTATAAATCAAACATTTGTAACTCTATGTAACAGCCCTG
>NZ_JBPRKH010000024.1:0-43216 GCF_051417515.1 Capnocytophaga sp. G1920 | reverse complement strand
CATTCCTGTTTCCTGACCAAGAATTTGAAAATAAGTCTTATAAACTTTATTCTCTAAAGTCGTTTCAGCAAAAGCCTCTTTAAGGGCTTTTAACTCCTTTTTAAGAGCTTGAAGCTCCCCGATTTCATCAATTGTTTCCACGCGTACTATTTTATTTAATAAGTGATCTTTGCCATACTTTTTGAGCCATTTTTGAATCGTTGTACTTCCTCCAATGCCGTACTTGCGTCGGCAGTTTTCAATACTCAATCCGTTTCTCTCAATCTCTTCTACGATACTCAACTTAAAGCAATCACTGTACCGAACTGTTTCTTTCCTCCCTTTTGTCATATCTTTTTATGGTTTTTAGTGTAAACCTATTTCAGGATATGACAGATACTACTAAAGCCTATCCACCATATTCCTACTGTAATAAACGAGATGCGCATAGTGGTGAGAGTCGTTTCAGCATCAGTAGTAGCAAAGCCTACCCATTGTGGTTTCATTACAATTATGAGGTTAAAAATAAGCAATAATACACTACCTGTATACCCTAAGCTGTAGCCTTTGGCACTTACGGCGTCGTACTGTTCAGGGAGAGCGATATCGGGTAAATAAGAATTATAGAATACGATACTCCCCCAAAAGCCTACTACGCCACAAAAATAGCACAAGAGTCCGAAGTAAATATGTTCTAAGGAAAACCAATATAACCCTACACAAGAGATAGCTCCTAAATAGCAGAAAAAGCGCATAAAGCTCTTTTTATTCCCTAAGTAATCGGCGATACCACTGAGGATAGGGGAGAGTACTACCACTACTGCAAAAGCTAAAGCGGTTACAAAAGCAATCACAGAAGTGCTTTTAATCACCATTCCAAAGAGCTCAATATGGGTGAGCTTTGCAATGCGAAATAACAATCCGTAGAAAATAGGGAAGATAGTAGAGACAATGGTGAGAGAATAGACAGAGTTAGCCCAATCGTAAAAAGCCCACGCATTGAGTAGTTTTTTATGTCCTCGTTCTAATGGTTTCATATTAATTTTGAGTGCGTTTTGCGCCTAACTTTTCAATAGAGTAAATCACACAGAAACCTATAATAGCCAATAAGATAGCGGTTAGGATTTGCGGATTGGTATTGGTGATTGTTTTGAAAGCCCAAGGCGATATGCTTTTTTCCCATATCACACTGCCATTAGTAGGGTCTGTTTCGAGAGTTTCTTTCCAAGGCCATACTTTGTTCAGTGACCCAATAATAAAGCCTGTGAGTCCTGCAAAGGTAAGGTTTCGGAATTTAGCAAATAACCATTTTAAAGCTTTTGAAAAGCTAAGAATACCTGTGATAGCTCCAATAGCAAAAACGCCAATCACTTTAAAATTCCAAGAACTAAGCGCATCTAAAACAGTGTGGTAAGCCCCCAGAAGCACCAATACAAAAGCTCCTGATATACCTGGGAGTATCATAGCGCAAATGGCTAAGGCACCACAGAAAAAGATAAAGATAATACTTTGGTTACTGCCATTTACCAAAGGAGGAATAACAGTGATAATATAAGCAACAATCCCTCCAACTATCATAGCTAAAACAGCAGCGAGATTCCAACGTTTTATTTCTTTTGTTAGGAAAAAGACACTTGCAATCATTAGTCCGAAGAAGAAAGACCATACCATTATGGGGTGATTTTCTAACAGCCATTTCATACCTTTGGCAAGCGAAAGGATACTGATACCTATCCCTGCAAAGAGAGCTACAAAGAAATTCCCATTGATGTGTTTCCAGAAAGCAACTAACCCTTTTGTAAAAAGGAGTTTGAAGGCTTGTAAGTTTACTTTGCTGATAGAATCGACTAACTCTTCATAAATACCCGAAATGAAGGCAATAGTTCCCCCTGAGACTCCTGGTACCACATCGGCAGCACCCATAGCGAGCCCTTTGAGGGTGATAAAAAAGTAATCTAAAAATGTACGTTTCATAAAGAACGGTTTCTGTTTCAATATTGAACTTAACGGGTGCAAAAGTAATAAAATAATATTCATTGACCAAAAAGATAGAAGTTTAAAAATCTTTGTTATTCACTTTGGGAGCAAGGTTAATGGTTAATGATTAATGGTTAGTGGTTAATGGTTAATGGAGAAATTGGGAGAGGATTATATAAAGCTTATAGGAAGCTTATAGGATAAACGAACGATGAGTGGGTCTACAGTGGCTCTACAGTGGGTCTACAATGGGTCTACAGTGGGTCTACAGTGGGTCTACAACGAACAAAAGACGAACAAAAGACGAACAAAAGACGAACAAAAGACGAACAAATGACGAACAAAAGACGAACAATGAACGAACAAATGACGAAGAAAAGATGAACGATGAACGAACAAATGACAGATTTAAATTAAGGATATAATGGAGGTAAGAAAGAGATTATTGGGAGCTTTCAACTTTACCAAAGTCTGAAACTTTGGCAAAGTCCATATTGTGAAAAGGGAGTGTAGCGAGGCAAAGACGGTGCGGGCTGTACGGACAGACGGACAAAAGATGAACCTTATGGGATAGTATGCAAAAGGTGTATTAAGAAGATGCTGGTAATCAATAGGTATTTTGGTGAATAGAAATACGGGAAATATACTTATTTTGCTGTTTTGCTTTTTGCTTTTCAGTTTTTTTTAGTAATTTTGCACCCAAAATAACAATGAATGAAAGAAACGGATATCATCATTATAGGGGCGGGACCTACGGGATTGTTTGCTGTGTTTGAGGCAGGATTGCTTAGGTTAAAATGTCATTTGATAGATACGCTCCCTCAGGTGGGCGGTCAGCTTACTGAGTTGTACCCCAAGAAGCCTATTTTTGATATACCAGGATACCCGAGTGTAGGGGCTTCGGAATTAGTAGATAATTTAATGGAGCAAATCAAGCAGTTTCAGCCTGAATTTACGCTTGGCGAAACAGCGATGACTCTTACTAAAAATGATGATGGTACTTTTGTGGTTACTACTGATAAAGGCACCCAAATAAAAGGGAAAGCTGTAGCTATTGCAGGAGGATTGGGTACTTTTGAACCTCGCAAGCCTGAACTGCCAAACCTTGAACAATACGAAGATAGGGGAGTGGCTTACTTTGTGAAACACCCCGAGAGTTACGCAGGCAAACACGTGGTGATAGCCGGAGGAGGCGACTCTGCACTCGATTGGAGTATTTACTTAGCCGAGAAAGTAGCAACGGCTTCGGTTACCTTAGTGCACCGCCGTAATGAGTTTCGCGGGGCATTGGATTCGGTTGAAAAAGTGAGAGCCCTCAAAGAGGCGGGGAAAATCAACTTAAAAACGCCTTATGAGGTAGTGGGATTAGGTGGAGAAAAGCATTTGGAGTCGGTAGTATTGGAGCAGGAAGGGGGCGAAAGAGAAACTCTTGTAGCTGATGCTTTTATACCTTTGTTTGGACTTACTCCTAAATTAGGACCTATTGCTACGTGGGGCGTGGAGATTGAAAGAAATGCTGTGAAGGTGAACAATGCCTTAGACTATCAAACTTGTATAGAGGGAGTATACGCCATAGGCGACGTAAATACTTACCCAGGAAAACTGAAACTGATACTTTGTGGCTTTCACGAAGCGACCTTAATGTGCCAAAGTGTGTACAACCGCATTTACCCTAATAAAAAATATGTGTTAAAATACACTACGGTAGTGGGTATAGACGGTTTTGACGGTTCTCGCAAAGAGGCTGAAAAGGCAGTGGTGAAAGCGATTTAGATGAGGTAAGAGATAAGAGGTAAAAGGTAAAAGAAATAAAAAAACTAATGATTAAATAAAAGGATATGCCCATAACACTAACTATTAATGAGACGAGTGCTTCAGCATTGGCTTTTGTGGAATATGCTAAAAAACTTAGTTTTGTACAGTATACAGAAACAAAGGATGATGATGCGTTGCCTAAAACTAAACGTTCGCTGACACCTAAAGAACAAAAATTCAAGAAGATGCTTTTGCAAGGAATGAAAGAAGTGAAAGCGGTGAGAGGGGGAAAAATGAAAGCGCGTGATTTAGATGAAGTCCTCAATGAATTGTAAATTTTTATCAGCTGCTACTTTTGACAAGAATACTATTCGGAATAATTGCTTCTAAAATACTAATAACTAAATATAAAATGAAGAGTATAAATGTACTATTAGCAAGTGTCTTATTGGCAGGTGGTGTTTCGCTACACGCCCAAATAGATACTTTGGGTAGTAAATCCCTACAACTGAAAGGGAAAGTAAAGAAAGTAGAGGATTATTCATTTCTTCTGGAAGCGAGTCCGAAAGGTACTAAAACCTTTGATGGGAACACTTATAATGTTTTTCCTTATTCCGAAGAATGGAAGGTGGAAAAAGACGAAAAGAAGCATTCTAAAACTAATATATCTTATCTGTTCGACAACGGAGGGCGCAATCTTGAAATTAAAACCTATAATGCCGAAAATCGACCTTTTGGAGGAATGCGCTTCTTTTATGACAAGAAAGGAAAAATCAATAAAAGTCAGTCGGTGTTTACCTTGGGAGACGGAGAACTGACGGTGAACCGACAGTATTTTTACAATGAGAAGAATCAGTTGGTAAAGATTGATGAGAATGATGGGGTGACCAATGAGTGGCTTATCACTATCACGTATAAATACGACGATTTAGGTAACTGTATTGAGAAGAATAAGGTAGCTAGCGTATCGGCATTGGAGAAAGATATTCAACGATATGAGCAGAAGAACCTTGTATTGGAACAGAAAATACGTCCGGAGTACACCAAAGAGAAGTCGTATAAATACAACAATATGAACAAGGTGAGCGAGACAGAGGAAAAAGTGCTCAACAAGAATGTGTTTTTAAAAACAGAGAACGAATACGACAAGGATAAGAATTTAACCAAAGCGACGTATATTAACCAAGCAGGACAAGAGACCGTATGCCAGCACAAATACAACAAAGCAGGGCAACTCATACAGACCATTTGTACGGCTAATGACGATCCTAACTTTTACGTAGAGACGAATTATATGTTTAACAAATTTGGAGAGACGCAGATTATTAAAACACGGAAAGGGGTAGCCTCGACCAAAGTGTATGATGAGCACAACTTGCTTACTGCTTATACTACTCCTGATTTCAATTATAAATACCGTTATACTTTTGATAAAATGGGTAACTGGACACAGATTATAATGTTTGAGAACGACAAGCCCGTTTGTGCTCGCGTTCGCAGAATAGAGTACTTCCCCGCAAAATAAATGAACGAGATACATCTTAAAATAACCGATCGCGAGGGGCTTCTATACGAAATAGAAGCCCCTACTGATATGAATATGAACCTTATGGAGGTAATGCGTGCTTATGAAATTGCCCAAGATGGCGAGATAGGCATCTGTGGTGGTATGGCAATGTGCGCCTCTTGCCAGTGCTATATTCAGAATGCAGAAGAGGTGTTGCTTCCTGAGATGTCAGCAGAAGAAGAAGCAATGCTTTCGGAGGCTTTTTACGTGAAGCCTAATAGTAGATTAGGTTGCCAAATTCCGATTACACCTGAAATAGATGGTTTGGAAGTGGTATTAGCACCATTTGCATAAGAAAGATAAAAAATATCGAGAAGTATTTTGTAGTTGAGCATTAAATTACTACTTTTGCGCTGTTTAAATATTAATTCGCCAAATATGTTAAAAAGGAATCTATTCTTATGGCTCTTTACAGTAGCTATAACATTCGGTGCTTCCGCTCAAAACTATGAGTGGAAAGAAGCTCAAGGAGGCGGTTACACTTATAAATATGTAACGCACGACCCCACCAATGCAAGGTTTTATACCTTGAAAAACGGACTTACAGTTATTTTGAGTCCTACGAATAAAGAACCTCGCATTCAGTGCTATGTAGCTGTGAAAGCAGGTAGTAAAACCGACCCTGCTACTAATACAGGGCTTGCACATTATTTAGAGCATTTGCTCTTTAAGGGAACTGATAAATACGGTTCACTTGATTGGGCTAAGGAAAAAGTAGAACTCGACAAAATCGACGCCCTCTACGAAGAGTACAATCACACCAAAGACCCTGCTAAACGCAAAGCTATCTATAAACTGATAGATTCGGTTTCAGGAGTAGCTAGTAAGTATGCTATCGCCAATGAGTACGATAAGATGATGACTGCTATGGGTGCACAAGGTACCAATGCTTTTACTTCGTTTGAAAAAACAGTGTATACTGACGATGTGCCTGCTAATGCTATCAACAAGTACATTACTGTACAAGCTGAACGCTTCCGCAACCCTGTACTTCGTATCTTCCATACTGAATTGGAGGCTGTATACGAAGAGAAAAACCGCTCTTTGGATAGCGACAATAGCGAGGTGTTTGAAACTCTCTTCTCTGAGCTATTCAAAAAGCACAATTATGGCTTGCAAACCACTATCGGTACGGTAGAGCATTTGAAAAATCCTTCACTGAAAGAAATTCGCAAATACTTCCATACCTATTACGTGCCCAACAATATGGCAGTAATATTGGCAGGAGATTTCAACCCTGATACTGTTATCGCTCAAATTGATAAGGCATTTAGCTATATGCAACCCAAAGCAGTGCCTCAATATACTTTTGAGAAAGAAGCTCCTATTACAGCACCTATCATTAAGAAGGTAGTAGGACCCGATGCCGAAAGCGTTTCGATGGCATTCCGCTTGCCTGGTAACCAAGATAAAGATGCTCTCTTAGCCGATTTAGTAGGGGAAATTCTTACTAATGGTAAAGCAGGTCTTATTGACTTGAACCTTGTAAAAAAACAAAAACTCCTTGGGGCAAGTGCCTTTGCTTATACGCTTATAGACTATGGCGTATTATACCTTTCTGGAAGACCTCTACAAGGGCAGTCGTTAGAACAAGTAAAAGACCTTATGTTGGGGGAAATAGAAAACCTCAAAAAAGGTAACTTTGATGATGACCTTATTCCTTCTATCATCAACAACTTGAAAAAGCAAACCATTCAAGCGACTGAGTCTTATGGCAACCGCGCTAATATGCTAATGTCAGCTTTTACTGATAACTTAGACTGGAAAGACCAAGTAGCGTATGTGAACAACCTTTCTAAACTCACCAAAGCTGATATCGTAGCTTTTGCCAATAAATATCTCGGTAATAACTACGTAGCTGTGTATAAAGAGAAAGGAACTCGCCCTAATGTAGAGAAGATTGAAAAACCGGCTATTACTCCTGTTGAGACCAATGCTGATAAACAATCAGCTTTTGTGAAAATGGTGAACGAGATGCCAAGTACTCCTGTAAAGCCTGTTTTCTTAGATTATAATAAAGACCTACAAAAAGGAAAATTAGGCAAAGCAGAAATACTTTACGTACAAAACAAAGACAATGAATTGTATCGCCTTACTTTCCGTTATAAAGTAGGTACTCTTAATGATTTGAAATTAGCAATAGCAGCTAATTATAGTCAGTTTTTGGGTACTGATAAAAAATCAGCTGAACAGCTTACCAAAGAATTCTATAAAATAGCTTCAAGCTTTAGAATTTCAAACAGTGACGAGTATACTACTGTAAATATAGAAGGTTTACAAGAAAACTTTGAAGCAGCTGTGAAACTTTACGAAGACTTTATTGCCAATATTAAAGTAGATGAAGAAGCCCTTAAAGCCTTGAAAGCTCGTGTAGTTAAATCGCGTATAGATGCCAAAGCTAATAGAAATGCTATTATGCAAGCTTTAACAAATTATGCAATGTATGGGGCTAAAAACAAATATAACTACACCTTCTCTGATGCCGAAATTGAGGCTATTACAGGGAAAGAGTTGGTAGATAAACTTAAAAACCTAAACAATGTAGAGCAAACAGTTATTTATTATGGACCTGCTACCCTTTCAGAACTTACTAATAAACTAAAAACTTTGCATAAAGTCCCTGCTAAGTTTGCTAAGGTAGCTCCTAAAAAAGAGTTTAAACAAGTAGAGCAAACTAAAAACCAAGTGCTCTTTGCCGATTATGAAATGGTACAAGCTGAAACCCGTTGGATACGCAATACCGTTCCTTTCAATCCAGCTGAAAGTACTGTAATTAGTGCGTTCAACAACTACTTCGGTGGGGGTATGGGTTCTTTGGTATTCCAAACCATTCGCGAAAGTAAAGCTTTGGCATATAGCACTTATGGTTTCTACGCTTCCCCAAGAAAGAAAGCTGATAAATACTATATGCTTGCCTATGTAGGTTCACAAGCTGATAAGTTTAAAGAAGCCGTTGAAGCAATGAATGAACTGCTCAATACAATGCCTGAATTGCCTGCTAATCTCCAATTAGCTAAACTACAAATCAAGCAAGAAATAGAAACCGAGCGCATTACACAAGACGGTATTATTTATAGCTATTTAGCCGCACAAGAATTGGGTCTTAAAGACGATATACGCAAGCAAGTATATCAAAATGTAGATGGTATTACAATGAAAGACATCAAAGCTTTCCACGACAAATATCTCTCTAAAAAACCTTATACTTATGTGATTTTAGCTTCAGAAAAGAAACTCTCAAAAGATGACCTCCAAAAAATAGGAGACTTTAAGAAGCTCTCATTAGAAGAACTCTTTGGATATTAGAATAAGAAAATATTTTTTATTTCTCATAATCAGTGTTAAAGTCGTGCGACTTTAACACTGATTATTTATATATAATACACTCATTTACAATACTCATCTAAAATATTTTAAAGATTTGTGATAAAAATATTTGGTAGTTATTATTATTATCCGTTACTTTGCACCACAAAGTACTTCATTATGGAAGAGAATAAATACTTAAACGACCTACACGAGATACGCCAGATGATGCGTAAGTCTACCCTTTTTCTTTCGCTTAGCGGACTTTCGGGGGTATTGGCAGGTGTGTATGCCCTGATAGGTGCAGCAGGGGTATATATGTTGTTGGAACATCATTACATCTATTATCCTTATGTGCTTATAGAAAGTCGTACCTTTAAAGCTATTATGACAATTGCATTAGCGGTGCTTGTAGCCTCATTGGTGACGGCTTACTTGTTTTCGGCGCGTAAGGCAAAACGCAGTGGGGAAAGCCTTGTGAATGCTACCGCCAAAAGGGCTTTGTATAACTTTGCTATTCCGCTACTTACGGGTGGGCTACTCAGTGTATTGCTCATCAAAAATGGGTACTACGGACTGCTTGCGCCAATGACGCTTATTTTTTACGGATTGGCGTGTGTGAATGTGAGCAAATACACCTTTGGAGATGTACATTATTTGGGAATTACCGAGATTGTGTTAGGCTTGTTAGCGGTATATTTTCCTGGTTACGGACTCTTGTTCTGGACATTAGGTTTTGGAGTATGCCACGTTCTCTATGGAGGCATTATGCACTTTAAATACGAACGCAATAAAGGAAAAGACCAACAGTGACATAAGTCGGGACGAATAAAGAAGAAAATTGAAGACTTTTTTAGCACATATCAATAAGGCTTTTGACCATCGCATTCGCTTAGCCATAATGTCGGTGTTGATGGTTAATGACAGTGCCGACTTTAATACCCTGAAAGAACTCTTAGGGGTAACCGACGGCAATCTGGCAAGCCATACCCGTGCCTTGGAAGCTGAAGAGTATATCACTATTGAAAAATCGTTTGTGGGAAGGAAGACGAATACGAGTTATAAGGTAACTGAAAAGGGGAAAGAGGCTTTTCAAGAACATTTGAATGCACTCGAGAAGATTATTGGGAAATTAGCAAATTAGCAGATTTGTCGATTTGCCCCCGAACCCCCGAAGGGGGACAATCCGTAAAGGAGAAACATCAACTCCTTTCTTTTTTATAGAGATACTTTGAAATGCAAAGTACTTTTATTATTGTTAATTATTAATTGTAAATTCAAATATTATGTATCCAGAAAAACCATCAACAACATCTAATGTATGGCAATCAAACACTTTTCGTTTGGTGCTTATTGGGGCACTTACTTTGGTATTGCTCATTCCGCTCTTATTAGTGCAAAACTTAGTGAGAGAGCGCAAAGAACGTCAGGAGGAGGTTATCAATGAGATTGATAGCAAGTGGGGGCGCGAGGTCTTTTTCTATGGACCTATCCTCAAAATTCCTTACAAAGTGTACAGCGACAAGAACAAAAACGCTTTTGAGACACAGTACGCTTATTTCTTCCCCGAGGAACTGAAAAATACTTCGAATGTAAAGACTGAGGTGAAGAAGCGTAACAACTACGAATCGGTGGTGTTTAATGCGTCTATGGACTTTACGGGTAGTTATGTGGCACCTAATTTTATAGCCAAAGGAATTCCTAACGAAGATATCAGTTGGGATAAGGCTACGATTCTCATTCGCACTACTAACCTCGCAAGTATTAAGAATGGGGTAAGCATTCAATTAGGTGGCAAGGATTACGCTTTTGAACCTATCTATGAGCAAAAAGACGACGAGGATTATTACTATGAAAATGATAGTAAGGCTAATGAGGTGGCATCGCTTGAAACAGGTTTTATCAACTATCAGGAGTTTTTGGCTAACCCTTCGTTTAGTTTTACGGTGCAGTACGACGGTAGTAAGAAAATAGCCATTGTGCCCATAGGGAAGACTACCGAGAGTACCCTTACCTCTAACTGGGCTAACCCCAGCTTTACAGGTAGCTTTTTGCCTTACACCAAACAGATAAACAGCAATGGGTTTAACGCTTCGTGGAAGGTGTTGCACATCAATCGTCCGTTTGCACAACAATCGTTTGGGAGTTTGCCGAACATTTCGCAATACACTTACGATGTAGATTTTATCATTCCCGTAGACCAATATCAGCAGAATGAACGCGCTACTAAATACGGTTATTTGGTGATATTTCTCACTTTCTTGATATTCTTCTTGATACAAAGCATTAGTAAGATAAAGATTCACATCTTCCAATACTCAATGATAGGCTTGGCATTGGTGTTGTTTTACACTTTGCTCATATCGATTACAGAACACAGTAGCTTCTCGTTTGCTTACTTTATATCATCGGTAATGACGGTAGGACTTATCAGTTTGTATTCGGTTTCTATACTGAAAAACAAGAAGTTCCCTACTTTTATAGGACTTTCATTAGCAGCACTCTACGGTTTTATTTACGTGATTATTCAGCTGGAAAGTTATGCTTTATTAGTGGGAAGTATAGGTTTATTTACCATTTTGGCTATTGTGATGTATGTGTCGCGGAAAGTGGAATGGTCGGATTCAGGTAAATAGGTAAAAGATAAAAGGTAAAAGGTAAAAAGGACTGTTAGAGAACATCTGGCAGTCTTTTTTTATACCATAATGCCAAAAATGCCAATAATACCAAGTTAATGACGGTGTGAGTCACACAAGCAGGTGTGAGCCACACGAGCAAATAAACAATAAACGAACAAAAGACGAACAAAAGACGAACAAAAGACGAACAAAAGACGAACAAAAGACGAACAAATGACGGTGCGAGCCGCACGGGCAGATAGAGAAAAGACGAAGGAAAGACAAACAAATGACAAAGAAATGATAAAGGATAAGGCTTGCAAAATAGTAGGAAAAGTGGAGTTTGTAGAAGGTGATTATGGGTAGTTGTTGAATAATAGAAATAAAAGTATTATCTTTGCACCCTTTTTAACTGATAATTCATAACTAAAAACATAAAACTCAAGTGGCTATAATAATAACTGACGATTGTATCAACTGCGGGGCTTGCGAACCCGAATGTCCTAACAATGCTATTTATGAAGGTGCTGACGATTGGCGTTATAGCGATGGTACGACCTTAAAGGGACGTGTGGTATTACCGAGCGGATTGGAAGTGGACGCGGACGAGCCCCAGAAAGCTATCAATGATGATATTTACTTTATCGTGGCGGACAAGTGTACTGAATGCATTGGTTTTCACGATGAACCCCAATGTGCTGCTGTATGTCCTGTGGATTGCTGTGTGCCCGATGATGCCTACCAAGAAACAGAAGAAGAACTTTTGGCTAAAAAACGCTTTATTCACGACGAAGAAGCGTAGTTTTACAAAAAAAGTAGTATATTTGTCCCCATACTTTTAAAAAAGAGTATCTATGAAAAAAGAAGTAACAGATGTATTGGTAATTGGCGCAGGTCCTTCGGGTTGTGTATCAGCAGCCTATTTGCATAACAACGGTGTGAAGGTGCGCGTGGTAGAGAAAACAAAATTCCCGCGCTTGGTAGTAGGTGAGAGCCTTATTCCGCGTGTGATGGATCATTTTGAGGAAGCGGGTTTTATGCCAGCCTTGGAAGCCCAAAAGTACGAAGTAAAATGGGGTGCCCGTTTTATTCGTGGGGAACAAGTATGTCAGTTTGATTTTGGCAAGAAGTACGGCAAAGGTTGGGATTGGACGTGGCAAGTGCCTCGTGCCGATTTCGATAATGTTTTGGCACAAGAGGTCATTCGAAAAGGAGTAAATCTCACTTTTGAAACCGAAGTTACCAATGTGCAATTCTTCCCCGACCATCAGGTCACTACGGTGAAAGACGCTAATGGCGAGGTGAGCGAAATTACCTCTAAATTTGTAATTGATGCCAGTGGTTATGGGCGTGTGTTGCCTCGCTTGTTAGACCTCAATTCGCCTTCGAAGTTAGACGACCACTCGTCTATTTTTACTCATATCAAAGAGGGGAAGGTACGTCCTGCGGGTGAAGAAGGTACGCTTATTTCATTTGATGTATTGGAGCGTGAAGTATGGCTATGGGTAATTCCGTTCTCTAACGGCAATACCAGCGTGGGCATTGTAGGACCTACGCACTATATCAACGCTTTGTCGGCTTCGGGAGATACCGAAGAAGCTCTTCGCAAAGCAATCAAACGTTCTGACTTCTACCGAGCACGCTTTGAACATTCGGATTTTCTGTTCAAGCCCAATAAGATACAAAGTTATTCCTGCTCGGTGAAAAAACTCTTTGGCGAAGGGTTTGTGCTCACGGGCAACAGTACCGAGTTCTTAGATCCTGTGTTCTCCTCAGGAGTGGCTTTTGCTACCGAATCGGGGATGTTGGCGGCTAAATTGGTAAAACGCGAACTTGCGGGTGAAAAAGTAGATTGGCAAAAGGAATACGCCGAGTATATGCAACGTGGTATAGAGGTGTTTACTTCTTATGTAAGAGAATGGTATACAGGCAATTTACAAACGCTCTTCTTTCATCAGCCAGGAAATGAAGAGGTGAAGAAGAAGATATGTTCGGTACTTGCGGGTTACGTGTGGGATACTACCAATCCGTTTGTAACCAAACACAAGCATATCATTGAAAATATGGCATATGCCATTGATAACGGTTTGGGAATGAAGGAGGCATAAACTTTTTTGGCTGAACGGTAAAAAAGTAGTACCTTTGTGCCCACTTAAATACTCTTATAACTCTTAATTTTAAACTCTAAACTAAAAAAGTGCAAACAGAAGAAAAAGAATTGTACCGCTTTGTAGAAGCGGGAGATTGGACAAATTCCCTTTCAGATAGTGAAATCGAAAAACTTTTAGTAGAGACTGATTTCTCTCGAGAGCAAACCGACGAGGGACGTGACTACTGCTATTTCTTACATAAATACAGCAAAATAGACGATAATAGTGCCTCTGACTATACGTTGATGGCTTATACCCTTACCCAACCCGAAAACTTGGAACGCGCTTCGATGTATGATATGATACTCGAAGAAAATGAGTATTTCAGTATACACCGCATCAGTGTGTATCGCAACGCTCAGCTAATTGACAAAACAGCTGATACTACTATAAAAGTATTGGACAACGAAGGGCAAAGCGGTCGTGGTATTATCAGCAGTTCTAAAAAACTGAACTTCTCCATCAAAGACCTTCACTTAGATGATATCCTTATTTTGGAAGACACCAAAGAAAAGGTATTTACTGAGAAAGAGTTCTTGCGTCGGGACTTTATGAAATACGTATATGTAACCCCAGATACTTATTGGGCGTACGGTAAATACCACTTCAAACTCATCAATAATCGCGACAAACGCGTGGCTTATAAAGATGTGTTTTTCCGCGACGAGCAAGGCAACGTAATCCCAAGTCAGGTGAAATACTTAGCACAAGGAGAAGCATTTGAGATAGTACAAGAAAACTACATCAACCCAGTAGACCCTAACCGCGAAATTTTCCCTTTTATAGACTTCGCTACTGATAGTACTTGGAAAGAACTTTCTAACTATATCTATCCGCTTTACGAAGAAGTGTTCAAAGCACAACCCGCTGATTTTGCCCCCGATTTGGTGGAGAAACTCAACGGTATGGCTACCCTCGACGAGAAATTGCAATACGCTATAGAGTTCGTACAAAACAACATCTACTACGTGTACAACGCCGATGAGATGAATGGACACAAACCGCAAGCACCTGCACTTACTTACCAAAATAAGCAAGGTGATTGTAAAGCGAAATGTGTATTGTTAAAATCAATCCTCAACTATCTCGGTGTAGAGGCTTCAGTGATATTGGTGAACTACAATTCTGATTATTACTTGCAATTCTATCTCCCTTCGTTACTTTCGTTCAATCACGTAGTGGTGAAAATCAATTACGAAGGTAAAGAATACTTTGTAGATGCCACAGCTCGTAACGAGTTTGGTAAATTGGAGAAACGCGCAGTGATTTCTTTTTGTCACTTTATGGAAATCTTGCCTGACCAAGAGTTACAAGTGCGCAAACCTACCCATTTCGACAATTTTTGTATAGATGAGCACATCACCTTAGAAGCCAAAGGCAATACGGGCAAAATACAACTGCTTACTACCTATCGTTACAATCGTGCAAACTCTATGCGCGGTTACTTTAAGTCGAGCAACAAAAACGAACGTTTGGACAGCTGGAACAACTCCTTGTTCTATGCGCTCAACTATGTGAACGACCGCAAAGGCAAAGATTTCCGCGAGATTTTCAAAGATGCTACTTTGCAAATAGTGAAGGACGATAAGGTGGAAAATGAATTTGTAGTGAAGTACGAAGCAACTATTGAACAGCCTTATTTTATAGACAATGAAGGTCGTCGTTTCTTGATGTACTACGATGGTAGTGTATTGAAAAATAGTATTCGTGAACACCAGCACAGCGATGCGAGCTTCTGGCACAACTTCGATAGTGAGCGTTACGAAATAGAGCTCAAAACTGATGAAAATATCGATACTAAGGAAAAATACACCGTACAAGAGTGTGATATCGAAAATGAGTATTTCACCCATAAAACCCAAAAGTTTATCACTAAAAACTCTGGTAAGGTGATTGTGGAGTACAATCCGCTCACGAATATCGAATTGCCATTAGATAAATTGGAACCTATTCGCGAAGATTATCACACTATGGCTGATAGTAATTTTGGTATCGGTATCGATGTAGTAGAAAAAGGATTCTTAAATTCCTTAAAACGACTTTTTAAATAAGGAAATTTACATACAACTTTGCCAAAGGTGTGAGCCACACGGGCATTAGAACCCTTGGTAAAGTTTTATTAACAAAAATAATGAGTGCACTTATTCCAACCATAGAAACCCAATCGGAAGCCGAGATTGTAGCTTTTCAAGAAGAAAAACTGCGAGAGCTATTGCAATATCTCAATGAAAAATCGGTCTTTTATCAAAATCTCTTCCGCAAGCACCATATCCGTATAGAGGATATCCGCACCCTTGCCGATTTACAAAAAATACCCACAACCCATAAAGATGATTTGCAACGCGAGAACGACGCTTTCCTCTGCGTACCTAAAACTGCTATTGTAGACTATGCTTCAACCTCAGGCACTATGGGAACGCCCGTTACTTTTGGTCTCACCGATAAGGATTTAGACCGTTTGGCGTACAACGAAGCTATCTCATTGGCTTGTGCAGGCATTCAAAAAGGCGATGTAGTCCAACTGATGACCACTATCGACCGTCGTTTTATGGCAGGCTTAGCTTATTTCTTAGGCATACGCAAAATGGGGGCAAGCATCATTAGGGTAGGGGCAGGAATACCCGAATTGCAATGGGATTCTATCCGATTGTACGAACCTAAATATCTTATTGCCGTTCCTTCCTTTGTGCTGAAAATGATAGAATATGCCGAAAAGAATGATATCGACTATCGCGCTTCTTCCGTAAAGGGAGTAGTGTGTATAGGCGAGGCGTTGCGTAATCAGGATTTTAGCCCTACGCTCTTAGCGAAAAAGATTACTGAAAAATGGCAGGGATTACAACTTTACTCCACTTATGCTTCTACCGAGATGAGCACTACTTTTACCGAGTGTGAGTACCAACACGGAGGGCATCACCACCCTGAGCTCATCATCACTGAGGTATTAGACGACGAAGGACATCCCGTACCCGATGGTGAGAGTGGCGAGCTCACGATTACCACTTTAGGAGTGGAAGGTATGCCACTGTTGCGTTTTCGAACAGGCGATATAGTAGCGATGCACAGTACCCCTTGTAAATGTGGGCGACATACGGCACGAGTGAGCCCTGTACTCGGTCGCAAACAGCAGATGATCAAATACAAAGGAACTACTCTTTACCCACCAGCCCTAATGGATTTGCTTACGGGTTTTGAAGCCATAGAGAATTACATTATAGAAATCAATACCAATGATATCCTCACCGATGAAATCCTTATCAAAATAGGGACAAAAACTCCTACTGAAGCCCTTCGTGAGCAGATAAGTCATCACTTCCGTGCTAAACTCAGGGTAGTACCTAAGATTGAGTTCTGCGATATAGCCCTCATTGAGCAGCAGCTCTATCCGTTGGGCAGTCGCAAACCGATGAAATTTGTAGATAAACGCAAACCGTTAAATTAAATTGTATATGAAAACAAAAAAACTATTAGCAAATCTTATTTTTATGTGTTACTTTAGCTGTAACAGCCCAAGATTTTCAAGAATAGAGATTTGTTAAATCTTTATCTAACTCCATTCGATTGAAAGCAAAAAGCCCTTTTTCTATTTCTCGAGCTGTTTTGTTATGTTCTCTTGCAAGTTTTCTTATAAAATCTAAATAATTAAGCCAGCTATTAGAAGTAATAACTTTCCATTCAATTTTGTAAAGAGTCTTTAAAGCTTGCATACAGCGTTCATCAATAATGGGATAGTTATTATCACTATCTGTTACGCTTAAAATTGCAGAAGCAACTGGGATTCTTACACCTTTGAGTTCTGTAAGCTTCTCTATTTTTTTCTTTTCATCACTTTCTGCAAAGGCTTCTTTGGTGATTTTCTTTACAAGGGTTGCATCGTTGGAATCATATCTTTTTTTAGCGCGGCGTGATTTCCACAAGCAAATTTGCATAAATTGTTTTTTTGTGAGAAAGCCCTTTTTACGCCATTTTTTCCCACGTTTGTAAAGTTCTTTTTCTACATCGTAAGACTTTATGTAGAAGTCTAATTTTTCAATAAATTTATTCATTTTAATTCTTTTAGTACTTTATTTTTTAGAAGTAAAAATTTCTCATAAGAGTTGTAAGGAGCTCCTTCTTTAACTCTTTCACTATATGTATCGAATAATTTTTTTAGTTCTTCATTAGATATGTTTGCCATTTTGCCTACAAAGTAGAAAAAAAGACATTGGTCATAAAGGTAAGGTTTAGTCTCTATATTTTCTTGAACTACCCAATTGTATACTTTTTTGATGTCATAACATTCATTGAGAAAAGGTATCATAATAGTTTTATAATATTCTTCCCATTCTTTAAAAAGTTCCTCAGGTTCTTTATTGCGTATCATAGTGTGTTTTCTAAGTTCCTCAGGTGTCAAACGTCTACCAAAAGAATATTTGTCTGGGATCTCAGAAAAAGTACACCCTATTAATTCACTGTGAAAAGGGCTAATACCTAATGCTTTCAACTGCTCTAAAACTAAGAGATTCCGATAGTTTACGTAGGTTGTGAACCTATTTCTCGTATAGCGAAGACCAATTTCAAACTGATGCTCTCCCTCTGTTTTGGTGAAAAACATAAAAGAAGGTCTATCATCTTTATCTGACTCATATCCTTCGTCAGTTAATTTTTTATAAACCTTTTTTACAAATTCTTCCAAATATATAACCGTTCTCATTGTAGAATGATTTTTCGCCAAAAGTAAGAAAAATAACCTTCAAAAACAAGAAAAAGCTGTTTTTTTTTGATAATTATCAATTGTCAATTATCAATTGTTTCTCCCATTCTTCAAAAAACTTAGGCTTATACAGCGATAAGCTATTATCTTTTAATGAAGTAAATACTTGTACAGTTTCTCCCGTACAAACCAACTCATTGGCTTCGTTGTAGATAAAATACTGAAAGATGAGTTTCGCTACATTAGTGGGAATATAGTGAGTTTCAATACGCAAACGTTCGCCATAGCGCACCATCTTCTTGTGTTCGCATACACTCTTCACAATAGGTGTTGCATAGCCTTCGCGCTCTACATCAAGGTAAGAAATACCGTACTTTCTCCCAAAGGCTTCTCGTCCGTCTTCAAAATATTTGATGTAGTTGCCGTGCCACACAATACCAAGTGGGTCGGTTTCGCTAAAGCGTACCGTAATAATAAGGCTCTCAGATAAATTCGCAGGTTTATACGTTTCTTTTGGCTTTGTCATAATAAATAGAGATAAGAATACAACTGATGAAAAAGAGCAGTAAAGCGCCTATTTTAGGTAGCAAACTACTCGCAGAACCGCCTCTTAACAATACCTCGTAGAAAGCTTGTAATCCCCAGTTCATAGGGGAAATGTTAGAAAGCAATTGCATAATGTGGGGCATTGCAAAGGTAGGTATCCACACGCCCCCAATGGCTGCAAAAAGCACTGTGAGGGTAGCTCCCAAAGGCGCTGATTGTTCTTGGGTTTTTGCCAAAGTCCCTAAGAGTACCCCCAAACCTATCGCCGAAAGCCCTGACACTATGGCGACTAATAACAAGGATAAAAGTTTACCTCCCACATCCAACATTGGTAAGCCTAAATAAGGAAATACAAACACGCCCATTACTACCATCAAAGCGAATTGTAGTAAGCTAATCATCAGAAAAACAATGATTTTAGCGGTGAGTAATGCCCAGTAGGGTAGGGGACTCGTAAAGAGTCGGAGTCCTGTGCCTTGTGTTTTTTCCTTTACAATACTCGCCGATAGCGGTATGGTAATGAAGAAGATAGCAAAGAGAGCCCACGCGGGTACATTGTGCTGGGTAGCGTTGGGGATAGTAGCAGTAGCGGTATTAGGATTGATTTCTCTAAAACTTACTAACGCTTCTGTTTTTGGTAAACGCACCCCTTCCTCTAACTGACTCTCAAAGGCTTTATAAATAAACTGATTTTCTATTTGGTATAGCAATTTGTCAATACCACTCTTCACACTTTCTTTAAACGAAGTCTGCAAAGTAGGGTCAAAATAGAGGCGTATTTCTTTGGTAGTATAAGCCGTTTCAGTAGGCGTTACGGTCTCGCCTGCAAAAGTGTTGATAATCGTCTCAACATTCTGTTGCACTTTATTTTGCAAGCTGGAGGAGAGTTCAGCGGGAATTACAATAGCCAGCAGATAGTTGCCTTTCAGCACCTGATCACGTGCCATAGATTCACCAATAGGTTTGCCGTCTAATGTCTTCACTATATGGAAAGCACTTCCTTCTAAACTCTTACTGATGTTTTTGGCAATTTTACCGCCATCGTTATCTACTAACAGAACGGCTGTTTTCTGCTCACTGATATTCTTAAAAGCTCCGTCCTGCAATAGTGTAATGGTTACCACTAATAGTAATGGCATTGCAAAGAGAATGATAAGTGCCCCCACATCGCGAAGTAGCAATAAGGCTTCTTTTTTTATAGATTGAAACATAACGGTTTGAATAGGGGGCAAAGATAGTAAATAAATACCAAATGATTCCTATAATATCAGAAAAGACAATAACTGTCAATTTACGAATTTGCTAAATTGCTAATTACTTCGTACTTTTGCACCCTCAAATTTTTAAAACACAAATTATACCTATGACCGCTATTAGAAATATAGCTATTATTGCCCACGTAGACCACGGCAAAACTACCTTAGTAGACAAGATTTTACACCACTGCGCTCTCTTCCGCGAAAATCAAGATTCAGGCGAACTGATATTAGATAATAACGACCTCGAACGCGAACGAGGAATTACTATTCTCTCTAAAAATGTTTCAGTAGTTTATAAAGACATCAAAATAAACATTATCGATACACCTGGACACGCCGATTTTGGTGGGGAGGTTGAGCGTGTACTCAATATGGCTGATGGCGTGCTCTTGCTTGTCGATGCTTTTGAAGGTCCTATGCCACAAACGCGTTTTGTACTCCAAAAGGCTATAGAGATGAAGTTGAAACCCATTGTGGTAATCAACAAAGTTGATAAAGAAAACTGTACTCCTGATGAGGTACACGAAGCTGTATTCGATCTTATGTTTGAACTCGGTGCTGAAGATTGGCAGTTAGATTTTCCTACGGTATATGGTTCAGCTAAACAAAATTGGATGTCAGAAGATTGGCATAAGAGAACTGATAGTATTGCACCCCTACTCGATATGGTGGTAAAGTATATTCCAGCTCCTCAAATAGAAGAAGGTAGCTTGCAAATGCTTATTACTTCATTAGATTATTCTAGTTTTACAGGACGTATTGCTATTGGTCGTTTGCACCGTGGTACCCTAAAATCGGGTATGAATATTTCATTAGTAAAACGCGACGGAACAATTGTAAAATCTAAAATTAAAGAGCTACACCTCTTTGATGGTTTAGGTCGTAAGAAAGTAGAAGAAGTACAAGCAGGCGACATTTGTGCGATTGCAGGTTTAGAAGGCTTTGAAATTGGTGATACTATCGCCGATTACGAAAAACCCGAAGCACTTCCTACTATTGCTATCGATGAACCTACTATGAGTATGCTCTTCACTATCAACGATTCTCCTTTCTTTGGTAAAGACGGGAAGTTTGTAACCTCTCGCCATATCAAAGAACGTTTAGAGCGTGAATTAGAAAAAAACCTCGCTTTACGCGTAGAACCTACTGATAGTGCCGATAAGTTTATCGTTTATGGTCGTGGGGTTTTGCACCTTTCAGTACTCATTGAAACAATGCGTCGTGAAGGTTATGAATTGCAAATTGGTCAGCCACAGGTTATCATCAAAGAGATTGATGGAGTGAAATGCGAACCTATAGAAGAACTTACTATTGATTTGCCTGAGAATGTAAGTGGTAAAGCAGTAGATTTAGTTACCCTTCGCAAGGGCGAAATGCTAAGTATGGAACCTAAAGGTGAACGTATGATTATTAAGTTTATCATTCCGTCTCGCGGTATCATTGGTTTGCGTAACCAATTACTCACAGCTACTGCTGGTGAAGCTATTATTCACCACCGTTTCTTGGAGTTCCAACCTTTCAAAGGTGAAATAGCAGGGCGTATTAATGGTTCGCTTATTTCTATGGAGCAAGGTACTGCTATACCTTATTCTCTCGACAAATTGCAAGACCGAGGCAAATTCTTCATCTTCCCTGGTGAAGATATTTATACAGGACAAGTAATCGGTGAAAACTCTCGTAGTGGAGATATCGTAGTAAATGTAACGAAGACTAAAAAACTTACTAACGTACGTGCTGCGGGCTCTGATGAAAAAGTAAAATTAGCACCGCCTATTAAGTTTTCTTTAGAAGAAGCCTTGGAATATATCCAAAAAGATGAGTATGTAGAAGTAACTCCTAAAAATATGCGCTTACGCAAAATCTACTTAGATGAGAATGAACGCAAACGCCACGAAAAGGAGTTTAAGTAATCTTTAATATTTAATAAAAGAAAGCCTCAGTATATAAAAATACTGAGGCTTTCTTTTATGAATAATAGATAGATGATGAATAATAAAAAAAGTCGTCACTTCCCAGCAACGACTTTTCCTCATTAAAACAAAAAATTATGAAAAAAACTAAATTACTTCTCTTTTTCCATCTTGTCTTTCAACTCTTGTAATGCTTCAAGATCACCAAGTGTTGATTTTTCGACTGTAGATGAGCTGGTATTTACAGCAGCTTCTTTAGCTATTTTCTCTTCTTCTTCTTTGAAGATAGCAGTGTGAGAAGCTACTACACGTTTAAATTCTTTGTTAAATTCAATCACTTTGAAATCAGCAGTGTCTCCTTTGCCCAATTTCTTTCCGTCTTCTTTTTCTAAGTGACGTGAAGGAACAAACGCTAAGATATCGTCGTTGAAAGGAACAGTAGCACCTTTATCTACCATTTTAGAAATAGTACCTTTGTGAACTGTACCTACCGCAAATTCAGTTTCGTATTTGTCCCAAGGGTTAGGAGTGGTTTGCTTGTGTCCTAATGACAATTTGTGTCCTTCGGCATCTAATTCAAGTACTACTACTTCAATCTTATCACCAGAGTTTACAAATTCTGATGGGTGTTTAATTTTCTTAGTCCAAGAAAGGTCGGTGATGTGGATAAGACCATCGATACCTTCTTCGAGTTCTACAAATACACCGAAATTAGTGAAATTGCGAACAGTACCTGTATGTTTAGAACCTACTGGATATTTTTCAGTAATGTTAATCCAAGGGTCTGGGGTAAGTTGTTTAATACCCAAAGACATTTTGCGCTCGTTGCGGTCGAGAGTCAAGATAACAGCTTCTACTTCGTCGCCGAGTTTTACGAAATCTTGAGCAGAACGCAAGTGAGTACTCCAAGACATTTCAGAAACGTGGATAAGACCTTCTACACCATCAGCAATTTCTACGAAAGCACCGTAGTCGGCAATTACCACTACTTTACCTTTTACTTTATCGCCTACTTTAAGGTCGTCAGCAAGAGCGTCCCAAGGGTGTTTGCTAAGCTGTTTTAAACCTAATTGGATACGTGATTTGTTGTCGTCGAAATCAAGGATTACCACATTGAGTTTTTGGTCTACCGATACCACTTCGCTTGGGTGATTGATACGAGCCCAAGAAAGGTCGGTGATGTGAATCAATCCGTCTACGCCACCAAGGTCTACAAATACACCGTAAGAAGTGATATTTTTCACAACTCCTTCGAGTACTTGTCCTTTTTCGAGCTGACTGATGATTTCTTTCTTCTGTTCTTCGATATCTGCTTCGATGAGCGCTTTGTGAGAAACCACTACGTTTTTGAACTCGTGATTTACTTTCACAATCTTGAATTCCATTGTTTTGTTTACGAATTGTTCGTAATCGCGGATAGGTTTCACATCGATTTGTGAACCAGGTAAGAATGCTTCGATGCCAAATACATCTACTATCATACCGCCTTTGGTACGGCTTTTTACAAAACCGTTTACGATTTCGCCGTTTTCGTGTGCCAAGTTAATTCTATCCCAAGCTTTAAGCGTACGTGCTTTGCGGTGTGAAAGTACTAACTGACCGTTTTTATCCTCACGGATATCGATAAGCACTTCTACTTTGTCACCTACTTTGAGGTTCGGGTTGTAGCGGAACTCGTTGAGAGAGATAACGCCTTCTGATTTAGCGTTGATGTCGATAATCGCTTCTCTGTCAGTGATGCGAGTTACTACTCCTTCTACTACTTCATTGTCTTGAGTGTCAACGAAATTGTTTTTAACCAATTCTTCGAAGTTTTTCAATTGGTCTTCTTGTACGCTGTCAATACCTTCTTGGTATTTGTCCCAATCAAAGTTCTGTAAGAACTCTTCTGGATTTTGAGTGTTTTCAGCCATTTGCTGATAATAAAATTTGTATTTCCTAATTAGGAACGAGAGTATTTTAGTAGGGCTATTTCTAATAGGAAAGAATGAAACAATAATGATAAATTAATACTCTATGCCCTTAAAAAATTATGGCAAAATTACGAATAATCTTTGAATTAGCCAAATAATTTTATGATTTTTGAAGATGTTTTTTTATCTGTAAATGTGTATCTATTTGTTTATTAGATAATTATATGAATATTGTGTTAAGTAGAAATGTTACTAAGAAACAATCAATTCTACTGAAAAGTTTTTGTAATTACATCATTTGTATTTCTTTAAAGAACTGAGTAAATTCTTCTTCATATAATTTTTCATCTCTTTTTAAATCTTCTATGGCATATTGCATTTTCGAAACAAAGCCTGTACGCCTATCCATTCGGTATAATATGGAAGAGATACCTTCAAAGGTTTGATAGCTTTCTAACCAACGTTCGGCAATGATGTATTTGCTCAAAGTTTGAGCTTTATCGTTGAGCAAGTGCTGATGGCGTTCTAAGGCATCGTAAAAGTGCTGAACATATTGTTCTAAGGATTTATCAGAATATTCTTTCCAATGTTTAGCAAGACAATAATCGTAAAAAATATCTACCAGCACCCCTGCGTAATGGTTGTAAGTAGGCACCAATCGGTGTTTACTTTTCCGGAAAATGGCGTGTGCATCTGTGAAAGTATCTATTCTGCGATGTAATAAAATACCCCGTTGCATTGCTTCGGGGTATTGTAAGTATTCTTTGCCTCGTACGGTATCGGCGATAAAGTTGCCAATAGTGAGCAGTTCATCGCCTTCGCCTGAAAGGTAGATATGAGCTAAAAAGTTCATTATAAATAATCTTTTACCTTAGAAAGTGCTTCGGTAATACCACCGGGGTTTTTACCTCCTGCGGTTGCAAAGAAAGGCTGTCCGCCACCTCCTCCGTGAATGTATTTGCCCAGTTCTCGTACTATCTTACCAGCATCTAATCCTTTGGCTTGTGCCAATTCTTTATTGATATAGCATAACAAGAGTGCTTTGCCTTCTTCGTGAGCTGATGCAAAGAATACAAAAGCATTTTTTACCTCATTACCCAACTCGAAAGCAAGGTCTTTTAGAGTTGCTACTTCTGCATCTACTCGTTTTACGAGACACTGAACACCATTTACTTCTGTAAATTCAGCTTTTAAACTTGTTTTAAGTTGCTTAGCTTGCTCTTTTTTCAACTGTTCAAGCTCTTTGTGTAAAGCTGCATTTTCTTCTTGCAAGTGCATAATAGCTTTTACAGGGTCTTGGGCGTTTTTCAGCGTTTCTTTTATTTGTTCTACCAGCTGTTCTTGTTCTGTAAAATACTTCATAGCTCCTCCACGGGTAATCGCTTCAATACGGCGAATACCTGCTGCTACTGCACCTTCTGAGATGATTTTGAAATACCAAATATCGCCTGTGTTCTTTACGTGAGTTCCCCCACAAAGCTCTTTGCTATCACCAAACTGAATCATACGCACACGGTCGCCGTACTTTTCACCAAAGAGTGCCATAGCACCTGATTCCACGGCTTGTTGCATAGGAATATTACGATGCTCTTGCAAAGGAATTTTCTCAAAAATACGTTTGTTTACTAATTGTTCTACCTTTTTGAGCTCTTCCTCAGTAAGTTTAGCAAAGTGAGAGAAGTCGAAGCGCAAAGTTTCAGGAGCTACACGAGAGCCCTTTTGTTCAACGTGTGTACCCAACACTTCGCGTAAGGCTTGGTGTAATAGGTGGGTAGCACTGTGGTTAGCTTCTGCCATTTCACGTCCTACTGAATGTACTTCTGCTTTGAAAGGGTCGTTTAAATTAGTAGGCAGGTGTTCTGAAATGTGAATGATAAGGTTATTTTCTTTTTTGGTATCTAAAATATAGATAAGCTCACCGTTAGCACTTTGGAGTGTACCTTTGTCGCCTATTTGTCCACCTCCTTCCGGATAGAAAGGAGTAGTGTTGAATACCAGCTGAAAATGAGTACCGTCTTTCTGACTTTCCACTCTGCGGTATTTCACCAATCGCACCACAGCCTCTAAGGTATCATAACCTATAAACTCCTCTTCATCGTCGTCGCGGAGTATCACCCAGTCGTCAGCTTTTATTTGAGCTGCTGCACGTGAACGCTCTTTTTGTTTTTGTAATTGTTCTTCAAAACTAGCTTCGTCCATAGTGAGCCCTTTCTCCGAAAGAATGAGTGCTGTCAAATCTTTGGGGAAACCGTAAGTGTCGTATAATTCAAAGGCTTTACCGCCCGATAGTTGCTTGCCAGGACTGTTTTGTATCATCACATCTAGCATTAGTAAACCTTGTTCAAGCGTCCGCAAGAAAGAGGCTTCTTCTTCTTTTATGACGCTCATAATCAGGAATTGCTGTTTCTCCAATTCGGGGAAAGTACCTCCCATTTGGTTAGAGAGTGTCTCTACTAATTTGTAGATAAACGGTTCTTTTTGGTTTAAGAAAGTAAAGCCATAGCGAATAGCACGGCGCAAAATACGGCGTATCACATAACCAGCACCATTGTTAGAGGGCAACTGACCGTCGGTAATAGCAAAAGCCACAGCCCTAATATGGTCGGAAATCACACGAATGGCAATGTTTACTTGTTCTTGTTCAGCAGTTACACGGTCGCCTGAGGTATATCTACTTTGGGTAATCTCTTCCACTTTGTGAATCAGTGGGGTAAACACATCGGTATCGTAATTTGATTGTTTCTTCTGCAAAACCATACAGAGGCGTTCAAAACCCATACCTGTATCCACGTTGCGAGAAGGTAGTTTTTCGAGACTACCGTCGGCTTTGCGGTTGAACTCCATAAATACATTGTTCCAAATCTCAATTACCTGAGGGTGGTCGTTATTCACAAGGTCGCGACCTGGCACTTTGGCTTTCTCTTCATCTGAACGAATATCCACGTGAATTTCGGTACAAGGACCACAAGGACCTTGGTCACCCATTTCCCAAAAGTTATCTTTTTTATTTCCGAGAAGTATATGGTTTTCAGCAATCCGTTCTTTCCATATATCATAGGCTTCTTGGTCAAAAGGCACGCCCTCTTCTTCACTGCCTTCAAAAACAGTTACATAGAGGTTTTCTTTGGGAATTTTGTATATTTCGGTGAGCAATTCCCACGCCCAGCTAATGGCTTCTTTTTTAAAGTAATCACCAAACGACCAGTTGCCAAGCATCTCAAACATCGTGTGGTGATACGTGTCCCGACCTACCTCTTCCAAATCGTTGTGCTTCCCCGATACGCGCAAACACTTTTGAGTATCGGCTACGCGTTTGTATTTAGGTTTAGCATTACCAAGGAAGAACTCTTTAAATTGGTTCATACCAGCGTTGGTAAACATCAGGGTAGGGTCGTTTTTAACCACCATAGGAGCCGAGGGGACAATAGTGTGCCCTTTGCTTTCAAAGAATTTTAGGAATTGTTCTCTTATTTCTTGCGAAGTCATATATTTTTAACTAACGATTGACAGTTAATAATTAACATTTTCAGGGCGCAAAGGTACGAACTAATTAGCAAATTCACAAATTTGCTAATCTGCTAATTTCTCCCTCAGCTTTAACTGAGCAATCCGCAGAATAATGATGTTTTACAAAAGAATTATCTGTGCTAAATCTGTGTAATCCGTGAAGTCTTTGCGAGACTTTCAGATAGCTTACTGACTATTTGTTAGATTTGTAAAAATTTGTAAGATTTCTGTAGCGTAAGCTACACTCTTAATTTCCCCCTCAGCTTTAACTGAGCAATCCGCAGAATAATGATGTTTTACAAAAGAATTATCTGTGCTAAATCTGTGTAATTCGTGAAGTCTTTGCAAGACTTTCGGGTAGCTTACTGACTATTTGTTAGATTTGTAAAAAATTGTAAGATTTCTGTAGCGTAAGCTACACTCTTCTCACATCAATTAATTGAACCCTTGATTGATATTAGTAACATTCTAAATTCAATTGCTATTCAGTTAGTATTCAATTAATCTTTGGTCAGTCTTCATTGTAGAGCCACTGTAGAGCCACTGTAGAGCCACTGTAGAGCCACTATAGAGCCACTGTAGAGCTACTGTAGAGCCACTGTAGAGCTACTGTAGAGCTACTGTAGAGCTACTGTAGAGCTACTGTAGAGCCACTGTAGAGCCACTGTAGAGCCACTATAGAGCCACTATAGAGCCACTGTAGAGCTACTGTAGAGCTACTGTAGAGCTACTGTAGAGCTACTGTAGAGCCACTGTAGAGCCACTATAGAGCCACTGTAGAGCTACTGTAGAGCTACTGTAGAGCCACTGTAGAGCCACTGTAGAGCCTCTTATTGTTCAACTATCTTATAAGCTTTGTATAATCCTCTCCCAATTTCACCATTAATCATTAACTACACTTCCCATTTGCCAATTCCCTAATTTTCTAATTTTCTAATTTTCTAATTTTTCATCTACCCATAGGTTTTATTTATATATGTAAATATATGACTTTCATATTGTTACTACTACCTACGTACTATCTAAATTAAATTTTTGTTCTAACCATTTGGTTAATTCAAAAACTCGTTGTACCTTTGCCCCCGAAAATCAGAAGTAACGATGAAGAAGACAAAAGATATAAGCACCGAAGAACGCATCAAAGCCGCTGCCCGCAAAGTCTTTCATCAGAAAGGTTTTGCAGGTACACGCACTCGCGACATCGCCGAAGAAGCGGGTATCAACCACGCAATGCTCAACTATTATTTTCGTAGTAAAGAAAAGCTCTTTGAAATGGTAATGATGGAAACAATGGCGCAATTCTTTAAAGGAGTAAACCTTATGCTGAACGACGAAAGTACCTCTCTCGATGAGAAAATAGACCTCATCGTCTCTAACTACGTCGATTTACTCCTCAAAGAACCCGAATTACCTACCTTTATACTCAATGAGGTGCGTCCTAACCCGCAAGCATTTGTAGAGCAAAACCCTATTAAAGAGGCACTTACTCACTCTGTGCTCACCCGTCAATATGCCGAAGCCGTAGCCCGTGGTGAAATCACAGAGCCTAACCTAATGCAAGCTATCCTAAACGTCATCGGGTTGGTAATATTTCCTTTCATTGCAAAACCTATCCTAACCTCAATTATCAACATACCCGAAGAACAGTACAAAGCCCTAATGCTCCAGCGTAAAACCCTTATCCCCCAATGGATTAAGGTTATACTATATAAACAATAACATTTTTTTATCTATACCCTAACCAAATGGTTAAACTAATTTATTAACACTATAATACCCCTAAAAGCCTTAATTCATCAGTCTTTTACTCTGTTTTATGGCTTGCTATTATGAAACACCTTATCTTAACACTCACCGCATCTATAGCCCTTACTCTCACCGCGCAAGCGCAGGCTATCTTTTCTTTGGAGGACTGCTATCGTCTTACTCGTGAGAACTACCCTACCGTCAAAAAGCTCGATTTGGTAGCCAAAACCGAAGGCTATACCCTTGCCAATGCCAACCGTGCTTACCTCCCACAGCTCTCTATCTTGGGGCAAGCCACTTACCAGTCGGAAGTAACCGACCTCTCTAAAACCATTGTAGGAGCACTCCTACTGCCTCCTAACGTCTCTTTGCCTACTATCGACAAGGAGCAATACAAGGTGGTGGGCGAGGTAAGCCAACTGCTCTATGGGGGTGGTGCGATTCACAGTCAGAAGGCAGTCGCCAAAGCCCAGAGTGCTGTCCAAATGCAAGCGGTCGAAACCCAATTATACACCCTGAAACAACGTGTGAGTAACCTATATTTTGGGGTGCTCCTCATCAATGCGCAACTCTCTCAAAACCGTCTCAATATCGAAACGTTGGAGTCACAACTCCGCAAAGCAGAAGTAGCCCTAAAAAACGGCACGACCCTCCCCAGTAATGTAGACGAGCTGAAAGCCGAAATCCTCCGTGTAAGAATGCAAACCACCGAGTACGAAGCCACCCAAGCTATCTACTTGCAAATGCTGTCTACTTTCATAGGCAAAGAGCTCACCAACGCTTCCCAGCTCGCACAGCCTGCACCTCAATCCCAGTCTCAAACCCTATCCACCGAAATTTTTCGTTCTGAACTCAAAGGGTTTCAGCTACAGGAATCGTTGCTTAAAGCGCAAGAAAAACAGCTCAGTAGCGAATATATACCCAAGCTCAGTGCCTTTTTTCAAGGCGGTTACGGGCGTCCCACACTCAATATGCTCAGCAACCAAGCGGATTTCTACTACATCACGGGGCTTCGTTTGCAGTGGAATTTAAGTCCGCTATACAACTTATCGAGCAAGAGACACATTTTGCGCCTCAACCGCGAGAGTCTCACAACCGACCGTCAAGTCTTCTTACTCAACACAAAACTCGAACTCACTCAGCAGTCCGAGCAACTCAAAAAGTTACAAAAGCTGATAGAACAAGATGAAACCTCAGTAACTTTGCGCCATTCCGTCGCTAAATCTGCTGAAGTCCAGTTAGACAACGGGGTTATCACCACTCACGAATACTTGCAGAAAGTCAATGCTTGGCATCTTGCCCAGCAAACCCTTATCCTGCACCAAATACAACTCCTCCAAGCTCAAGAAAATCATCAATTAATTATAGGAAAATGAAAAAGATAGCACTTATTACCACATTGATAGCTTTAATAGCTTGCAATAATAAGAACAAATTCGACGCTTCTGGTAACTTCGAAGCCGACGAAGTCATTGTTTCTGCTCAACAGACGGGGCAACTCATCGACTACGATGTAGAAGAAGGCAAAACTCTTACCGAAGGTCAAAAAGTCGGTCAGATAAACGTTGCCCTTCTCAAGTTACAGAAAGAGCAAGTGGAAGCTACTATTGCCTCACTCAAAGAGAAAACCCAAAACCCTGCCGACCAGGTAGCACTCATTCGTAGCCAACTCGAAGTACAGCGCGCACAACTTGCCCAACAGGAACGTGAGCTTACGCGTACACAGAACTTAGTGCGCGGTGGGGCTGCCACCCAAAAGCAATTGGACGACCTCTCCGCCCTCATCGACCAGCTTCGCAAGCAGATAGCCGTAACCGAAAACCAACTCAAAGTGAGTCTGACCAATATCAACACCCAGAACCGCAACGTGCTCAGCCAAGAAGCTCCCTTGCAAAAGAATGCCGAAGCCGTTCAAGAGCAAATCAATCAGGGTGAAATTATCAACCCCATTGCGGGCACTGTGCTTACTAACTACGCCCTAAAAGGAGAAATGCAGACGTTCGGAAAGCCTCTCTATAAGATTGCTAATACTGATGTACTAACTCTCAAAGCCTATATTACGGGTGACCAACTATCTCAAATCAAATTAGGACAGCAAGTTACCGTGCGCACCGATGCCGGAAAAGGCGAATACCGCACCTATCAAGGCGAAATTATCTGGATATCCCAAGAGAGCGAGTTCACTCCCAAAACGATACAAACCAAATCTGAACGCGCCAACCTCGTATACGCCATCAAGATAAAGGTTAAAAACGACGGCTTTTTAAAGATAGGAATGTACGGAGAAGTAGTGTTCAAAAAATAAACTGATCAAAGAAAAGTGACTATTTTCAACATCTTTCCTTATTAGTTTTAGGTATATTCCCCTACACATATGAAATATGTATGGAAAGAGAAATTGTATAGGAGAGGATAGAGAGAAAAACAAAAAATTCGTATCTTTGTCATTATAATAGCAACAAAAATATCTAATAAATTATGAACGAATTTATCAAAGCATTGCATTATGACAAAAAAGACCCACGCATACCGGAAGAATACGATTTTTTCGGTGCTTTGGTGGGCGAATGGAATATCGAATGGGTAGACCATCTGGAAGCCGACGACCCCAGACGCGTAAAAGGCGAATGGATTTTCTCTTGGGTGTTGGAAGGTACGGCGATACAAGATGTCTTTATTGTCCCCTCACGCTCGGAGCGTTTGCAAAACAAACAGCCCGATGCCGAGTACGGCACCACGCTACGTATATTCAACCCCCGAAGCTCGACGTGGGATATTTTCTACGGTTGCAGGGGCGAGGCTATCCGTCTGACAGCTCGCACTAATGAATATGGTATAAGATTCCATGACAAGGGTTTGAAAGCTACGGCAAATGGGCGTTATTTATTTGAAACTTTTCCAGCTTCACGTAATAGTCTTGCTATTAAGCCCGAATGGAATAACATGACAGATATAAAACAATGGCAAATAAAAAAAGGAACATTACTTTTTGAAGGCGTTGCTGCTCCTCAAGGGAACTTAAGCGGAGGGCAAATTCAAAAATTTGTGGTAGATGACCCTGTAACCAGTTTAATTTAATTCATATGGAAAGTTTTGCTAATAATTTAATTTGTTTAATATCAGAGTTGAAGGCAGAACTTCAGAAGAAAGATAGTTACTTTCCTGCCCATCAACTGGAGAAAGCAATTTATATCTTTTCTATCATACGTGATAATATTTCATCTAAATCATTTGGTGATAATTTATCCAATGATTTAGATAAGATTATGCGCTGGTCAATAGATTCTTGGCCTTGGGATAACTTAATTACCAAAAAAACATGGTCTATCATTGAAGAATACAACAAGATAAAAAAGACATTACCTATAAAATAATATATCTACTTATCCGATAAAGTTTTATATAGACTATATCAAAAAGTTATCAACAGGTCTTTTGCTTGTTTTCCCTTTTTTCTTCTGATGGTTTTAAGGGATTGGGGTATGCTTCGTTTTTCATGTATATTTGTCCGTTTTTCTCTTTCTTTTTTTAGTCTGATTATTGGGGCTTTCTTTATCCAGTTCATTTAAAGGGAGAACAGGTATGGAGTGATTGAACAACTCTGGTCGGAATTCTATACCCCGATATAAGTTCCAAAATAAAACAAATGATTTTAGAAATTAAATTAGTAACAATTATAAAAAAAATATGATACGTAATTATTTTTACCTTGTAGTGGGAGTATTTTGCTTACTCTCTGCCGTTACTCACGAAATGAACGGCTTCACAACCCTTTTCCCTGCCTTGTCAAACACCAACATCGATGCTGAAAGCAAGGTAACATTCAATTATCTTTGGCATATCATAGCTACCGAAAACATAGTAATGGGTGTTGCTTTAGTGCTTATAGCGCTGCGCAAAAACGACAACGCAGGCAAGTATATTGCTCAGTTTGTAATGGCTTTATTAGCAGTACGTTGGGCAAGTATTGCATTTAGTACCCTAACAAGCGATGGAGGTAACCTTACCAAAATACTTCCTGAAAGTGTTATAATGTGGCTACTTATATTCCTATTGTGGTTAGGTGCAAGAAAAAAAGAACAATAAAAAGAGATTTATATATGACCCCCCCCGCTGGCGCGAGCCTGTGGCTCGTGTGTCTATCAAGAATAGAGCTTGTAGCTCATACTCTTAGCACATTTTTTGTAGCTTACTAACAAATACAACCCTATGTTAAAGAAATACGACAAAGTAATAGCAACGGTTTTCGCCCTGCTTACCATAGTTTTTATAGTAGTCTTTCTCACTAATGACTCCTTTTTTGAGTGGACTTTTGCGCGACATCACAATATATTGAGCTGGTATGTGCGCCCGCTCTTTATCGTGCCTATGGTGTATTTTGCTTTGAGAAAATCGTATGCAGGAGTGTCATTGAGTATCTTTTGCCTATTTACCAGTATGTTTTGGTTCTCCGTTCCACAACAAACCGACCCTAAGGTGCTCGGCTTCTTAGCCTACGAAATGGACTATCTCAAAGACACGTGGGACACAAAAAAGATACTTTTCTCACTAAGTGTACCGCTCTTTTTCTATCTGCTGATAGTCTCAGCGTGGAAGAGAAAATGGCGCTTATCGCTCTACACCGTAGTGTTAGCAGCGCTTTTAAAACTATTATGGAGCGTGGTGAGCAGTGGTGCAAGCGGTTGGTCAGTAGCCAAACCCGCTCTTGTAGGACTAGTAATATGCGTAGTATTTATTTTGATAACAAGAAGAAAAGATAAAAAATAAGGGGAAAAATCAGTGTCCATTTACCTTTGAGAAGAGGTTAATCACCACCACCCCAGCGATGATAAGCAGGGAACCCAGTACAAAAGGCAGGTCTATTTTATTCTTAAAAACAAGAATACTCACAATGGCTGTCAGTACAATCCCTACCCCCGACCAGATAGCGTAGGCCACCCCCAGTGGAATATTCTTGAGAGCTAAGGATAAAAAATAAAAACAAACACCATAAGACAACAGCGAGCCTACGGCAAACAACCACTTGGTAAACCCTTCCGATTTACCTAAAAGAGCAGTGGCTAAGACCTCTAAAACAATCGCTAAAGTGAGGTATAGGTAATGCATATAAAAGTATAGTATCTAAATTCGTGGCAAAAATATAACAATTTTACTGAAAATGAAATTAAAACTCATAGAACACATAAAGCTCACTAAAGAGCTCGTAGACCAAGAACACTTTTTCTCTGTGGGCTATTGCGAAGCAATCGAAACCCATTTGATGAAAGTACTTGTAAGTTGGGTAGCAGGCTATGAACGCTATTACCGCATAAGTGCCGAAGATTACGCATCGTTCGAAGAAGACCGTCCTGCATTCTACGAATTGTACAAAAACGAGCTCGGAGAGGATAACGAATGCTTTACTCAGAAGTTTATGGGGGCGCAAGCTCTACGCGATTATGACGGTCGTAAGAACTTTCAGACGTGTTATCCCTCAAAGGAAATAAACCCTTTTGGGCATTATGCCTATTGCAACGGAGTACTATATGCTCAAATCCTTTGGGACAAGGGCACAGTATACGTACCCCCTTATCAGAAAGTAAAAACCGCCAATAGCGAGTGGGACTATCCCTTGAGAAAAGATTGTTACATAGAAAAAGACCCCGAAGGCAAAGACCTCTGCTTTTGCCTTGATACAGAAAACGAAAAATAATCACCCTGCTGGCGCGAGCCTGTAGCTCGTGCCTATTAAGAATAAAGCTTGTAGCTCGTACTTATCTAAAATAATAACAAACTAAAAATACTAAAAATGAACCCTATAAACTATCAGAAAATAAACCAACAGACTATCAATAACTGGATTGATAATGGTTGGGAGTGGGGGCAACCTATCTCCCATACCGAATTTGAGGAAGCTAAAAACGGTAATTTTGCCGTCAAACTCACCCCAACTAAAAGTGTACCTAAGAATTGGATAGGCGACTTGCGTGGCAAAAAAGTGTTAGGGCTCGCCAGCGGTGGCGGTCAGCAAATGCCCATTTTCACCGCTTTAGGTGCAGAATGTACCGTATTAGACTATTCCGATAGGCAAATAGAACAAGAGAGAATGGTTGCCCAACGTGAGGGGTACCTCATTACACTTCTACAAGAAGATATGAGCAAACCCCTTCCTTTCTCCGACGATACCTTTGATATGATATTTCACCCTGTGTCTAATTGTTATATTGAAAAGGTAAAACCGCTCTGGAAAGAGTGCTACCGTGTGCTTAAAAAAGGAGGCGTACTGCTTTCAGGTTTGGACATAGGTATTAATTATCTATTTGATGAGGAAGAAAAAACACTGATAAATACCCTTCCCTTCAACCCATTAAATAACGAAGAACACCTACGCCAGATGCAGAAAAGTAATGGTGGCATACAGTTTTCACACACCTTAGAAGAGCAAATTAACGGACAGTTGGAGGCGGGATTCACACTCTTAAGCCTTTATGACGATACCAATGGCTATGGCAACCTACACGAACACAACGTCGCAAGCTATATTGCTACAAGAAGTATCAAGTAACAATCTCTATTGTATTTGCTAATTTTCACATTTGCTAATTTGCTAATTAATAAAATGACAAGCATAAGTATACATAACCTCAGCAAGTCCTACGGCAGTACCCACGCCGTCCAACACCTTTCCTTAGAAGTTAAAAAAGGCGAACTCTTTGGGCTCATAGGTCCCGATGGGGCGGGCAAAACCACCGTCTTTCGTATGCTCACCACCCTTCTATTACCTGATGAGGGCACAGCAAGCATCGAGGGTTGGGATATCGTTAAGGATTATAAGGAAATCCGCAAGCACGTGGGCTATATGCCTGGGCGCTTCTCTCTGTACCAAGATCTCACTGTCGAGGAGAACCTCTCCTTCTTCGCTACCGTTTTTGGTACGACTATCGCTGAAAATTACGACCTTATTAAGGATATTTACGAGCAGATAAGGCCGTTCAGCAACCGTCGTGCGGGCAAACTCTCAGGGGGTATGAAGCAGAAGTTAGCCCTATGTTGCGCTCTCATTCACAAACCCAAAGTCCTTTTGTTAGACGAGCCCACCACGGGGGTAGATGTGGTTTCGCGCAAAGAGTTCTGGGAGATGCTGAAGAAACTAAAGGAACAAGGCATCAGCATACTCGTTTCCACCCCTTATATGGACGAAGCCAGCCTATGCGACCGCATAGCCTTAATACAATCAGGCAAGGTGCTTTCCACCAGTACCCCCGAGCAAATCATCGCCCAGTATCCTACGGCACTCTATGCTATCAAGGCTCCCGACCTGTACGCACTGCTCCAGCACCTGCGCGAGCACCCCAACATTGATAGCTGTTACCCCTTTGGCGAGTACCTACACGTTACTCTCAAAGAAAATACCAACATTCCCATATTCGAGCAACAGCTGAAAAACACCTTCCCCCACCTCGAATGGAAAACCATTACCCCCACCATCGAGGACAGTTTTATCCGCCTAATGGAAGAAAATTAAAGTATAATAATTCAATAAATAAACACCCCTAAGAAGTAATTCAAATCGCTTTTGCGGTATATGCTTCCCTCTCCTTGGGAGAGGGGTAGGGGGAGAGGAACACTATGAACGCAATACACTGTCATAACCTAACAAAGCAATTCGGCGATTTCAAAGCCGTGAACAACATTTCCCTAACTGTTGAAAAAGGTGAAATCTTCGGTTTTCTCGGTGCCAATGGTGCGGGGAAAACCACCGCTATACGCATCTTCTGCGGACTTTCGTACCCTACCTCGGGCGAGGCTACCGTAGCAGGTTTCGATGTCTATCGAGAGCAAGAGCAGATAAAAAAACACATCGGTTATATGAGTCAGAAGTTTTCGTTGTATGACAACCTCACCGTGCAGGAAAACATCACCTTTTATGGAGGTGTCTATGGCTTGAGTCGCAAGGAAATCAAAACCCGCAGTACCCAGCTTATCACCAAGCTCGGCTTGGAGGCTGAAGCCAACAAACTCGTAGGGTCGCTACCTCTGGGCTGGAAGCAGAAGCTCGCCTTTTCGGTGGCTATCTTCCATCGTCCCGAAATCGTATTCCTCGACGAGCCTACCAGTGGTGTAGACCCGATAACGCGCCGACAGTTCTGGGATATGATATACGAAGCCTCCGCGCAGGGCATCACTGTATTCGTCACCACCCACTATATGGACGAAGCCGAGTATTGCCACCGCATCAGCATAATGGTTGACGGCAAAGTGGAAGCAATGGATACGCCGACCAACCTTAAAAACCAATATCACACCCACTCAATGGACGAAGTGTTCTACCAGCTCGCCCGCAAAGCAAAACGTAATGAATAACCCTCGTAGGGGCGAATGGCAATTCGCCTATCATTAGATATGAAACAGTTAATAGCCTTTATACGCAAGGAATTCTATCACGTATTCCGTGACCGCCGCACGCTACTGATACTCTTCGGTATGCCCATAGCGCAGATTATCCTTTTCGGTCAAGCCCTCAGCAGCGAGGTCAAGAACATCGGTATCGCTGTATTAGATGAGGCAAACAACACTTATAGCCAACAAATCACGCACCGTTTGCAGGCGAGTCCGTATTTTAAGCTGAAAGACCCTCTGTTCCGTTACGACCAAGTAGAAGACCAATTCAAGCGTGGCACTATAAAAGCTGCGCTCATCTTCCCTCCCGATTTCGGAAAAGACCTCTACACACCCAGTGGCACCTCCCTACAACTCATCACCGATGGCAGCGACCCCAATACGGCTAAAACAGTACAAAACTACTTCTCGGCTATGGTAGCCAGCTACCAGCAAGAACTGAATCCTACTGTGCAAATGCCCTACCAAATAACCGTAGAAAACCGAATGCTGTACAACGAGGAGCAAAATGGCTCTATGAACTTCGTTCCTGGGGTAATCGCACTCGTCTTTATGATAGTGAGCACTGCCCTCACCTCGGTAGCCGTAGTGCGCGAAAAAGAGTTAGGTACTATGGAAATCCTTTTAGTATCCCCTTTCAATCCCCTAAAAATACTAATAGCCAAAGCCGTGCCTTACCTTATTCTCTCGTTCATCAACTTCACCGTGATACTCCTGCTGTCGGTCTATATGCTCGATGTTCCGATACGTGGCAATTTGCTACTGCTTTACGCCGAGAGTACTTTGTTTATCATCATCTGTTTGTCGTTGGGACTACTCATTTCCACAAGCACTTCCTCACAACAAACCGCTATGCTCATCGCTATGATGGGGATGATGTTACCTACGGCTTTCTTTACCGGCTTTATGTTCCCCATAGAGAATATGCCCCTTGTTTTTCAGGGGATAGCCAAAGTATTCCCTTCAAGTTATTACTACGCTATTGTGAAGAAAGTAATGCTTAAAGGATTGGATTTTAGTTATATATGGAAAGAAACGCTCATTCTCATCGCAATGGCAGTGCTATTCTTAACCCTTGCAATGAAGAAGTTTAAAATACGATTACAATAATCCCCCAACCCACCAAACGGACTACTCCCTCTCCTTTGGAGTAGTCTCCGAATAGGAGAGTATGTGATTGGGGAGAGGATTTAAATATAAAAGAAATGAAAGTATTAAGCTTTATATTAGAAAAAGAATTTAAGCAGATATTCCGAGATAAGACGATCTTGGCAATGATGTTTGTGGTTCCTATCATCCAACTGATTATATTGCCCTTAGTTGCCAATTTCGATGTGAAGAACATTAACCTCGTTTATATCGACCACGACCAGAGTACCTATTCTCACCAACTGATACAGAAGATTACTTCCTCAGGGTACTTTAAACTCGTAGAGGCTCCTTTCTCTTACAAAGAAGGCATCGCCCTGATAGAAGACGGTAAAGCCGATATAGTTTTGGAAGTCCCCGAAGGTTTTGAGCGCAATCTCGTACGCGAAGGAAAGCAGACGCTTGGCCTCTTTATCGATGCCATCAACGGAAGTAAGTCGTCCTTAGGGGGAGCCTATTTGCTTTCAGTGATACGCGACTTCAATGCCGAGCTTGATGTAAATGTGAAAGCTCCCCAACGCATAGGCAATGTAGCCAAATTCAGTGTGGCGAGTACACACTGGTACAATCCACAAATGGAGTACAGATATTATATAGTTCCAGGCATTTTAGCCTTATTACTCACCATTATTGGGGGATCTCTCTCTGCGCAGAATGTAGTAAAAGAAAAGGAAATAGGCACTATCGAGCAGATAAATGTAACGCCTATTAAGAAGTGGCAGTTTATATTAGGAAAGCTCATACCCTTTTTGGTAGTAGGATTAATCCTGTTCACCTTGGGGCTTACGGTGATGTATGTAGTCTATGGCATCTTCCCAGCAGGAAATCTACTCACCTTGTATGCCTTTGCCACAATGTATCTCATTGCGATTCTCGGCTCCGGACTCCTCGTCTCCACCTACGCCGATTCGCAGTTGCAGGCTATGTTCATCACCCATTTCTTTATGATGATATTCCTACTGATGAGTGGTTTCCTCACCAGTGTAGACAGTATGCCCGCTTGGAGTCGGCAGGTGAGTAATGCCATTCCCATAACTCACTTTGTGAATGCTATCCGCTTAATTGTGCTCAAAGGTAGTAGTTTTGAGCAGTTACACATAGAGTTTTTGTATCTTGTAGGATTCGCTGTGCTGCTCAATAGTTGGGCTATTTGGAATTATAAGAAGACAAGCTAACATAATTCCTAATATAATACAAGAGTTCCATCAAGAGTACTAATCTTATTGTACTCAATGATGGAACTTATCATTTTAATATTTTAGGAGAACAGATTAGTCTCTTCTCGACATAAGTATTCTCAATATATACCAGAAAAGTAGCATAATAGAAGAGAACAACTGCAAGGCTGCCCCTACGTATTGGTCTGTGCTGTATACATTTTTGATGTTGTAGGTTTCATATAGTATACCACCTGCTGCCAAAGCAACCATTGCTACTGAAAACCAAAGTCCTAAATCGAAACCAAAGATAGCTCCTGCCACAATAAGTCCTAAGGCTACAAAACCTCCTATTACCAATATACTACGCAAGAACGAAAAGTCTACACGGGTGAGGAATACCACCGCTGTAAGTCCGCCAAATAAAGCAAGTGTAATAATACCGGCTTGCGAAAGGATAGCCGTACCATCGGTAAAGTACATCGCCAAAAAGATTATTGGCATAAAGATAACAGCTTCAAGTAACACATAAAGCCCTAAGCCCATATATTGGGTATTCTTATCTTGTGCTTGCGTCCATTTGCTGGCAAGGATTGAGCCTAACCAAAAGCCTCCCAAAATCAATAGCCATACCCATTTGCCACTTACCATAGAGATGATAAGGCTTTCTGGTACTACATTTAGCAAAATAGCTTCTACAGCTATAAATGCCAAAAGTGCCATTGCTACGTGTGAGTAAGTTTTGCGGTAAAAGGTAGCTTGTGCCTCATTAGTAGCATAGCTTACTATTTGAGGTGATTGATAGTTAGTGTTGTAGCTGTCGTAATTTGAATTATATCCCATATGTTTAATTAAAAATGTTTGTGTTCATATATCAAAAACTTTGCCAAAAAGTCTATTGGCATAGGTTGCTATAGCTTCTTGGCAAAGTTGTCAGGTGGGTAAATACTACTATAAAGTATTTACGTTGTTAAGGTCTTCAAACGCTTTTTTCAAACGAGTAACAAATGTCTTTTCGCCTTCACGAAGCCATACACGTGGGTCGTAGTATTTCTTGTTAGGTGCTTCGGGACCTTCTGGGTTACCTATTTGTCCTTGCAAGTAAGCCGATTTAGCTTTCATATAGTCGCGAACACCTTCAGTGAATGCGTATTGCAAGTCAGTGTCAATATTCATTTTGATTACACCATAAGAAATAGCCTCGCGGATTTCTTCGAGGGTAGAACCTGAACCACCGTGGAATACCAGGTCAAGTGCGTTGTGAGGCAAATTGTATTTCTTTGAAACGTAGTCTTGTGAATTTCTTAATATTTTTGGTGTCAATTTCACATTTCCTGGTTTGTACACCCCGTGAACGTTACCAAAAGCAGCTGCAATGGTGAATTGTGAGCTAATTTTAGAAAGTTCTTCGTAAGCGTAAGCCACATCTTCTGGTTGTGTGAAGAGCCTGCTACTATCTACGTGTGAGTTGTCTACCCCGTCTTCTTCACCACCGGTCATACCGAGTTCTATTTCCAAAGTCATATCCATTTTGCTCATACGTTCAAGATAACGTTTGCAAGTTTCAATATTTTCTTTGATAGGCTCTTCCGATAGGTCAATCATATGAGAGCTGAACAATGGCTTACCTGTTTCTTTGAAGTGTTTTTCTGATGCTTCAAGCATACCGTCAAGCCAAGGAAGTAATTTTTTAGCGCAGTGGTCAGTGTGCAAAATGATAGAAGCTCCGTAGGCTTCTGCCAATTGGTGAACGTGTTTAGCACCTGCTACCGCTCCGAGAACTGAAGCGCGTTGGTTGTCGTTATTCAATCCTTTACCAGCCATAAACTGAGCACCACCGTTAGAAAATTGGATAATCATTGGGGCATTTACAGCTACTGAAGTTTCTAACGCAGCGTTGATAGAGTTTGAACTGATAACGTTGGCTGCAGGAAGAGCAAAGCCTTTTTCTTTAGCGTATTTGAATACTTCTTGTACTTCTTTTCCAAGAATTACGCCTTTTTTAATGTTATGTGCCATTCTTTAATATAATTAATTTTAGTTTTCAGAATTACTCATTATGTCATAATTGACGGCAAAGATACGATTTTCTCATATATCTTCAAAATAAATCTTATATTTTTTAGTTCAAAAAACCAAAATTACTTCGTGTTTTTCATCACTTATCTTCCACTTATATTTGGTTTAAATGTTCCCTTTCTTCGTTCATTGTTCGTCATTCGTTCCTCTGCCCGTGTGGCTCGCACCGTCTTTTGTTCGTCTTTTGTTCGTCATTTGTTCGTCTTTTGTTCGTCTTTTGTTCGTTCTTTGTTCGTCATTTGTTCGTCTTTTGTTCGTTCTTTGTTCGTCTTTTGTTCGTTCTTTGTTCGTTCTTTGTTCGTCTTTTGTTCGTCATTCGTTCATCTGCCCGTGCGGCTTGCACCGTCTTTTGTTCGTCTTTGCGTCGCTATAGTTCCCCCTCTTTGAGGCAGGGCTGTTACATAGAGTTACAAATGTTTGATTTATAATATATTAAATTCATAAGTTCTTTGAAATTAATGATACTCCATTCCATAGCTGACTTGATAGAGTCTTTTCCATTAAGACGAAATAGGTTAATTGATATATTTCTCATTATTGAAAGATTCTCAGGAGCATTACCTGATTTAGTCTTACTCTTGTCCTCTTTCATTTGTACATCTTTCACCCAGTGCAAACGATTTTCTATACCCCAATGAGAACGTATGTGATTAGCAAAGAAATCAGCCTTATTCTTAGCTACACTGCTAATATGGTAAACTATCTCTATTGTCTGACCTTTCTTTGTTTTGACATAACGTGTTGTTTCTATAATTCGCTTTATACCAAACCATTCAGGAGAAATACCCTCTAAATTTTTATAAACTTTGGTAATACGCAATTCATCACGACCTCTTAGCAAAGAACACTCTTGGTAAGTGTGCATTAAATACTTTTTTGTAGCAACATTTGCTTTTATTTGCTCAAAAAGCTTTTTTTGATTACCTTTTACTTGTACTATGTAGTCATTTTTTGACTTTATAATAGTTTCAAGAGTTTTTTTGACAATGTAAGGCATCTAAAGTGATTATTTCACCTTGAATGTCTAAGGCTTGTAAGAGTCTTTGAACGGTATAAATTTCAGATTCTTTTTTGTTCTCTAATTTATCACAAGCTAATACAATGCCTCTTTGTGAAGCAAAAACACTTATCAATGAAACAAAATTCTGATAGTTATTTTGAGTGTCTTTAATAGTTCCTGCAATAGCCTTTCCATCAACAGCAAGTGTTTCACCTTGACACATTGGTAAAAATTGGGCAGTCCACTGATTGAATTTTTGGGCAAAATCATCAAAATCAATTTCCATAAATATCCTTCTAATAGAGCCATATGTAGGTACTTTACAGAAAGTTAGATACTTTTTAAACTCCCATTGGTTTTCTTTGAGGAAACGGCCTATTTCTCGATAACCAGTATAACCTGACATTATTGCTGTTAGGCACATAATCAGGAAGTTAGGCATTTTATGGCGGATACCGCGTCTTTTTCTAGTATCCTCTATACTAGATAACATTTCTATCAGTGTCATAGACTTTTACATTTTATT
>NZ_JBPRKH010000023.1:0-47713 GCF_051417515.1 Capnocytophaga sp. G1920 | reverse complement strand
AATAAAATGTAAAAGTCTATGACACTGATAGAAATGTTATCTAGTATAGAGGATACTAGAAAAAGACGCGGTATCCGCCATAAAATGCCTAACTTCCTGATTATGTGCCTAACAGCAATAATGTCAGGTTATACTGGTTATCGAGAAATAGGCCGTTTCCTCAAAGAAAACCAATGGGAGTTTAAAAAGTATCTAACTTTCTGTAAAGTACCTACATATGGCTCTATTAGAAGGATATTTATGGAAATTGATTTTGATGATTTTGCCCAAAAATTCAATCAGTGGACTGCCCAATTTTTACCAATGTGTCAAGGTGAAACACTTGCTGTTGATGGAAAGGCTATTGCAGGAACTATTAAAGACACTCAAAATAACTATCAGAATTTTGTTTCATTGATAAGTGTTTTTGCTTCACAAAGAGGCATTGTATTAGCTTGTGATAAATTAGAGAACAAAAAAGAATCTGAAATTTATACCGTTCAAAGACTCTTACAAGCCTTAGACATTCAAGGTGAAATAATCACTTTAGATGCCTTACATTGTCAAAAAAACTCTTGAAACTATTATAAAGTCAAAAAATGACTACATAGTACAAGTAAAAGGTAATCAAAAAAAGCTTTTTGAGCAAATAAAAGCAAATGTTGCTACAAAAAAGTATTTAATGCACACTTACCAAGAGTGTTCTTTGCTAAGAGGTCGTGATGAATTGCGTATTACCAAAGTTTATAAAAATTTAGAGGGTATTTCTCCTGAATGGTTTGGTATAAAGCGAATTATAGAAACAACACGTTATGTCAAAACAAAGAAAGGTCAGACAATAGAGATAGTTTACCATATTAGCAGTGTAGCTAAGAATAAGGCTGATTTCTTTGCTAATCACATACGTTCTCATTGGGGTATAGAAAATCGTTTGCACTGGGTGAAAGATGTACAAATGAAAGAGGACAAGAGTAAGACTAAATCAGGTAATGCTCCTGAGAATCTTTCAATAATGAGAAATATATCAATTAACCTATTTCGTCTTAATGGAAAAGACTCTATCAAGTCAGCTATGGAATGGAGTATCATTAATTTCAAAGAACTTATGAATTTAATATATTATAAATCAAACATTTGTAACTCTATGTAACAGCCCTGCTCAGTGAGGGGGAATGTGGTGACGAATGACGGAGGTAATGTGAGGTTATAACGGCGACGGGACAGTCGTAGCACGGCTGGTAAATTAATTAACAAATTTATGTGAGGCATACAGGCGTTTTATTAATAGTAGATTAGCAGATGAGAAGTGACAAAAATAATATAAATAGCGTATAATTCTTTCGTAGATAGCATATTTTTCTTACTTTTGCACCAAAATCTTAAAAACAGATATAGAATGACAGACACTCAACTCACTCCCGAACAATATGAACTTTTCAAAAATGCTGAAAAGCGCCTCAAACAGAAACGATTGTTATATCTTCACTTTTTTGCCTTCGTGTTAGGCTCTATCTTTTTTGTAGTTGCCAATAAGGTATTAGACTACGGAGCAACCTATAATTGGTATTTATGGGCGATACTCTTATGGCTTTTCATCTGGCTGTGGCACGCTATGAATGTATTTGTATTGCATCGCTTCTTAGGAAAGGAATGGCAAGAAAAACAACGCGAACAACTGATAGCTGCCCAACAGAAGAAACTCATAAAGATGGAAGCCGCAGTAGAAAAAGAGCTTGCTACACAAAAGGAACAAGCAAAACGTGAATTGGCAGCTGAACAGGCTGAGAAAGATAACGAGCAAACCAATACGTCGTCTACAAACTTTTAACTGTTCACTTTTCACTATTCACTAAATATGATAACTCTTATAGCTGCTGTTGCCGAGAATAACGCTATTGGCAAAGGTGACCAACTGTTATGGCATTTGCCTGAAGATTTTAAGCATTTCAAACGCCTCACGACGGAACACTGCATTATAATGGGGCGGAAGACTTTCGAGACTTTCCCCAAGCCTTTGCCTAACCGTATACATATTGTTATTACGCACCAGAAAGGGTATTCAAAAGAGGGTGCTGTGGTGGTTTCTTCAGTTGAAGAGGCGATAGAAAAGGCTTTGGCAATAGACCCTAACCCTTACGTGATAGGCGGTGGAGAAATCTATGCGCAAGCCCTCCCCTTTGCCGATGTGATAGAACTCACACGGGTACATCACACTTTTGCCGAAGCTGATGTATTCTTTCCTGAGTTTAACCGTGAAGAATGGGAGTTAGTAGCCTCTGAGCGTTTTGAAAAAGACGAACGGCACGCTTATGGGTTTACTTTTGAAAGATACGTTGTAACACGGTCGTAGCACGACAGGTAGCCGTAATACGGCGGGCAGTTGTAGCACGATAGGCAATTTTATAGTGATTATAATATACCAATACTGGTTGTGAAATAGAAAATATTACGCGTAGAAGCGAGTTATAAATAGAATAAAGATGAAAAAATGGATTGGCTCCTTTGTCTTATGGCTAATGGGGTGGAAGATAGAATTGCAAGGTGATTTGAAAACCTTAAACCGCTGTGTGTTAGTAGTAGCACCACATACTACTAATTGGGAGTTTGTTTTGGGTATCTTGGCTTATTGGAAGATGGAAAAACCGATTAAACTCATTATAAAAGATGCGCATACTAAAGCGTGGTACGGCTGGTTAGTGCGCAAGTTAGGAGGGATTGGCATCGACCGTTCACAGCGAAATCACTTGATAGAACTTGTTACTGAACTCTTTAAGAAAGAAGACTTTAGCTTAGTAGTAACCCCCGAGGGCACGCGTTCTAAGGTGAACAAGTGGCGTATGGGCTTCTATCATATGGCTCTTTCTGCGCAAGTACCCATAGTTTTAGGTGCTGGTGACTTCAAGAAGAAAATGATATACATCGGGAAGACCATTAGCATAGAAGACTTACAAACGCTCCCACAAGAGCAAATAATGGAGGAAATACAGAACTTTTATAAGGATATTACTCCTAAATACCCCGAGCAGTGGAACCCTAAGATTTATTGATGTGAAAGCAGTCGTTATAAGGAATTGAATAATATAAAAAGTCAGCTATAATAGCTGACTTTTTATATTATTGTATCATTTCCCAAAGTTTGTCTTTCAGTTGCTGAATTCCTTTGCCCGATACCGACGAGATAAACAAGAAGGGCGTATCGCCTAATCCTGTGGCTACTTCTTGCCGAATGGCTTCGGTGAGCTCGTCGTCTAACATATCCGATTTTGAAATGGCTATGAGGCGGTCTTTGTCTAATAGTTCAGGGTTGTATTCTTTGAGTTCGTTTAACAAGATGTGGTATTCGGCTATGATATCCTTGCTGTCGGCGGGAATGAGGAATAGCAATACCGAGTTGCGCTCTATATGTCGCAAGAAGTAATGCCCTAAGCCTTTACCCTCGGCAGCTCCCTCTATAATCCCAGGTATATCGGCTACTACAAACGATTGGTAATCGCGGTTTTGCACAATACCCAAGTTGGGTTTGAGAGTTGTGAATGGATAATCGCCTATTTTTGGCTTAGCAGAAGTAATTACCGATAGCAATGTAGATTTGCCCGCATTGGGGAAGCCTACAAAACCTACATCGGCTAACACTTTTAACTCTAAAAGCAATTCGCGTTCTTCACCAGGGAGACCTGGTTGGGCGTAGCGCGGGGTTTGGTTGGTAGCTGTGCGGAAATGCCAGTTGCCTAACCCACCTTTGCCACCGCGCAAAGCGATGATTTCTTGTCCGTCTTCTGTAATTTCAAAGAGTACTTCTCCAGTTTCAGCATCTTTAACAATGGTTCCTAAGGGGACTTCCAAGGTGATATCTTTACCGTCGGCACCAAAACTACGGTTGGCTCCTCCGGCTTCTCCGTGTTCGGCACGGAAGTGTTGTTGGAACTTGAAGTGTATGAGCGTCCAAAGGTGCTTATTGCCACGCAAGATGATATGCCCTCCACGACCGCCATCGCCTCCATCAGGACCTCCTTTGGGTACGAACTTCTCGCGGTGTAGGTGCATAGAGCCTGCGCCTCCTTTGCCAGAGGCAGCGTATATCTTTACGTAGTCGGTGAAATTGCCTTCGGTCATTGGGGATTATTCAGCTTTAATTTTGTCAATGGTCTCAGAAAGGCGGGTAGTAATTTCTTCGATAGTACCTATACCATTAATCGTGTGATATTTACCTTGCGTTTGATAGAAAGTGATAAGAGGAGCTGTTTTTTCGTTATATTCAGTGAAACGGTTGCGTATTTTCTCTTCGTCTTGGTCATCAGTGCGACCGCTCACTTTACCGCGCTCTACCAATCGTTTGATGAGCACCTCGTCATCAGCTTCCAAAGCAAGAGTACCGTGAATGCGCATACCTTTACTTTCTAAGAAAGCATCAAGTGCCTCGGCTTGTGCAATAGTACGAGGGAAACCGTCGAAGATAAAGCCTTCGGCATTAGGGTTCTTTTCAACTTCCTCTTGTAGCATTTGTATAGTAACTTCATCGGGTACGAGGTCGCCTTTATCCATATACGATTGAGCGAGCTTGCCGAGTTTGGTTTCGTTCTTGATATTATGACGGAAAATATCACCGGTCGAGATGTGCACTAAGTTGTATTTGTCTTTCAAGAATGCAGCTTGGGTGCCTTTGCCAGCCCCTGGTTTGCCGAAAAGTACTAAATTTGTCATAGTTAATGAAGTGTTTAATTGATATACTTGGGGTAGGTTGCGCGCTATCTCATCGAAATCTAAGCCGTAGCCCACGATAAAGCGGTTAGGGATAGGTTTGCCTACATAGTCTATTTTGAGGCCTTTTTTGTAGGCATCGGGTTTGAAGAAGAGGGTAGCCACGCGGAAAGAGTTCACCTTTTTATCTTCGAAAATGCGGTAAATTTCTTCTAAAGTGTTGCCGGTATCAATAATGTCTTCCAAGATTACCACATCACGTCCTTCCACTGGGGTAGAAAGCCCTATGAGTTGGTGTATTTTTCCAGTAGACTGGGTACCTTTATAAGACGCCATTTTTACAAATGATATTTCACATTCGCCTTTGTAGTGCCTTAGGAAGTCGGCTGCAAACATAAAAGAACCGTTGAGTATGGCGATGAAAATAGGGCGTGATTCTTGCAAATCTTGATATACCTCACTTGCCATTCGTTCGGTAATTTGGTTGAGTTCCTCGGCAGATACGTAAGGCTCAAAAGTCTTATCGTGTAATTTTATCAGTTCCATTGTTTAGGTGTTATGTTTAGTCATTAGCTGTTAGAAATGTTTTAGAACTATATTCCAAGTTCATTTTTCATTTCTTTTTTTCTCTTTTTACTTTTTCAAATGATATCACATCTTCTAGTAGGTGTGCTTTAGGAATGGGGCTTCTCCAATTTGATTGATGTTATCCATTACAGTTGTTGGTTTGTCACTTAAAATAAAGTGCAAAAATAATCAATTTTAATGAATGAGCAAAATCTACTTCCCCTAAAGGGTCTTCGTCATATCTTCATCTACTACCAATATAAAATCAGCTTGACCATAAGCCTCTTTTGCTAATTTCGATAAGTCTACTTGTTCTGTCGTAGCAATAGTAATAACTTTTAGTTTTGGTTCTTCTCGCTTCAAAAACCAGTAAATTCCCTCATAAAAATCGCTGTGATATGTCCCGTTAAAATGCACAAAAACACTATTAGGCTTTCTGTTCTTTACAATAGCATCTGCCATCGTAGCATCTTTTACGGCTTGTGCTTTTATTATATTCTCCTTCCCTTTGTGATTGGGGAGCGACTCTGTCATCTTTTTATACTGTGATAAGTTCTCATCAAACACAATAGGTAGCGGGGCTATCCATCGCTTCTCAGCTTCTGGCAAGGTATCCAATGCTTTTAATCCTTTTTTGTTCACCAATCTCGCATACTTCCTCGGCACATTAGTAGCTATAAAAGGCAAATGATGTTCCTTCGCAAAATCCACCAAAGGCTTATAGTCGGTTTTGTAGTTCGTCCATAATCGTGCCAAAGTATCCAAAGCCTTTTCTGTAACTCCGCCTTTTAGATATTGGTTTACTATCTCTTGGTCATTGCGTTCTAACATCTCAGCTCCCAATATCAAGTTAACCTGAGGCTGTAATTCTTTCACCAATGCCAACTGCAACCAATGCGCAATCGGATTGTCGTGAAACTCTCCAAAAAGCACCACATCGCTCTCTTTGGCTTTTTTTACAACCTTCTCAAAACTGACTTTCTTTCCATTCTTATCAAATAACTGATATGCCTTCTTGTGTTGTGCATACAAAGATATTGTAAAAAACAAGACTATAATAAACGTCGCTTTCCTCATAATTTATACAAAAATAGATTGTCCTATATCTGTTAATATCAGCTCTTTGCCTTTTGCCTTAAAACTCCTCTTTGCTAAATCCTTATCATCTAACTTAATGAGGTTAAAAGTATCGTAATGATACCCCAACACCTTGTTGCATTTCACAAAGTCCGAAGCCATAATAGCATCTTCCACGTCCATTGTAAAGTTACCTCCAATGGGCAATATAGCTAAGTCCAACTTATAACGCACCGGTATGAGTTGCATATCAAAATACAAAGCCGTAGCCCCCGATACGTATACCGTCTTTTCCAAAGTTTTAATCACAAACCCACAAGCGCACCCGCCGGCAGTGCCATTTTCAAAGGTAGAAGAATGCAACGCTGGTACCATCTTCACCGACCCAAATGGGAAACTGTACAACCCTCCCAAGTCCATAGGGTGCGAATTTTCAATTCCCAAATTAAAAAAGTAATTAGAGATTTCAAAATTCGAAATGATTTGTGCTTTCGTGCGCTTAGCTATCTGCTCCACGTCCGATATATGGTCTTGTTGCGCCGAGGTTATCAAGATGTAATCAGCAGGAATCGTATTGATATCTATATGGCTTGCCAAAGGATTATTAGCAATAAATGGGTCTACAAGCAAATGTGTATCGCCTATTTTGATGCTCACACACGAGTGTCCGTAATAAGTTACCTCCATAGTTATTATGTTTTTTAGTGTATTTATTTAATATATATAACGTCCGTTACTATCTCCTTCTTTCGTTTAACTTTCCTTAAAATATATGTATCAAAATCCCCACAAAAAAGAGTACCGAAAGCAAAAAAGTACTCAGGGCTACTATCTTTAATTCTTTATCAAGCTGTTTGAGTTCCGTATTTCTTTTTACGGTGAGTAAATGTCCTATTAAAGGCAGAAAAGCAACTAAGTACAAAAGCTCCCAGCGCATTTGCAAACGCATCACCGAAAAGCCCAACATTGCCACCATCGCCAATATAACTAAATAATAATGATAATATTTAGCCATCGGAATTCCCATTTTCACTACCAATGTATGTTTGCCCGAACGCTTATCGTTCTCATAATCGCGCATATTGTTTAAGTTCAGCACTGCTACACTCAGCAAGCCAATAGCAATAGCGGGCAACCATATAACCTTATTCAAGCTCTCTGTGTATAAGAAATAACTGCCTACCACACTCACTAACCCAAAGAACACAAACACAAATAGGTCACCCCAACCCCGATATCCATAAGCCGATTGCCCCACAGTGTACTTGATAGCCGCTACCACACACAGCACTCCTAAAACAAAAAACACCGAGATATATAACAAATTTTCTCTTCCAAAAGCCGTATAAATAAGCACCGTAGCCGAAAGTAACGACAGTAAAGCAGTGATAAGTACAACCCTCTTCATCTGCCTACGCGTAACTCTCCCACTTTGCAAAGCTCTTGTAGGACCTATGCGGTGCTCATTGTCCGTGCCCTTTACCCCATCGCCATAATCATTGGCAAAGTTCGAAAGTACCTGAAACAAAATAGTGGTAAGCAGTGCCCAACCAAAAATCTCCCACCTAAAAGCGTAAGGGTCTTCGCGAAATGCCAAAGCACTCCCCGTGATAATCCCCGCAACCGATAAGGGTAAGGTGCGCAACCTCGCAGCTTTCAAAAGAGTTATGATATCCATAGAGCCTGCAAAATTACAAATACTAATGACAAATACAATAATATATTCTAATAATTCTTTTTGCTTTATACTTTTACTAAAAAATGATTTCAATATCCCTGCTCCAACTTTCAAAGCTCATAGAAGTTACTAAAAAAGATATTTATTCCGTTGTGAAGATAATTTTCAGAATGTTTTTCTGTAAAAATAGTGTTTATGTAGAAATGTACAGATGTAGCTATCGTCCAAGATTCGTCCAAGGTTTGTATAAGGTTTGTATAAGATACCTATAACAAGAACTTTTTTCTGTTTGGTTTCTCTATATTATAGCCTATCCGAATTTACACACCACACTTTGGCAAAGTTTTAAATTTTGCCAAAGTTGATTGTACTGATAACCAACTTCTTTTTCAGCATTCGTAGGGGAAAAGCTGGTGATAGCAGCGTATGTGAGGCTATTTGTCCCTCCAAAAAACAAGCCTTTTTATTGGTAATCTATTTTTGTTTGACTATAAAAACACTTGTATTAGCTTAATTCTATATCTTGATTTATCTTTTACCTTTTTAGCTCTTACTGCGTAAAATATATCAATTTCCTTCTATAAATGCTCAACAACTTCGATTTGGAGATAAACCCTACGTACTTACCGTCCTTCACTACGGGTAAGTTCCACGCACCAGTATGCTGAAACTTATCCATTACGGTGCTCATCTTGTCCTTGCCCATTTCTATAACAGCAGGTGGTTTTTGCATTAGTTCTACGGCAGGAATCTTGTCGTAATAGTTCGTTTCAAAAATCAAGTGCCGTATGTCGTCAAGCAGTATCACACCTTGTAGCGTACCTTTTTCGCGGTCAAGCACAGGGTAGATATTGCGGTTCGATTCGCGCACAGCATCGTACACCACCTCCCGAAGTTTCATATCGGTATATACGGGGGTGAAGTTGTGTTCCACCACTTGGTCAAAATCCATTAGGGTGAGTATCGATTGGTCTTTGTTCTGCGAGATGAGTTCTCCTTTTCTGCCTAATTCCATCGTATAAACAGAATATTTGTTAAAGTATTTCGCTACCGAAAACGATACCGCAGCAGTGAGCATCGCCGGTACTAACAGCGAATAACCTCCCGTTACCTCGGCGATGAGAAAAACAGCCGTAAGGGGTGCGTGCAATACCCCCGTCATCAGGGCAGTCATTCCCACCAAAGTGAAGTTCGGTAACTCTGCTTTATAGCCCAAAATAGGAAACTCGTTGATGATGCGCGCCAAGCAGTTCCCCATCACTCCCCCCATAAACAGCATAGGCGAGAAGATACCTCCTACCCCTCCCGCACCAAAAGTGAGCGAGGTGGCAATAACCTTTGCAAAGGTGAGGGTAGCCAAAAGTAGGATAATCACCCACGCATTCGATAAGTCCCAACCAAAAATATTACTACTCAGTGACAGTTCGGGGTGACCTTCTTTTAGGTGATTGATAATCTCGTGTCCTTCACCGTAAAGCGGTGGCATTATGTAGATAAGCAACCCCAAAAGAGCTCCGCCTACTACTATTTTTAGCCAAGGAGAAGTGAGTTTCTTAAAAGCAGCATTCATTTTCTCGTATACATAGGTAAAGTAAGCCGACATCAATCCGCCTACCACGCCTAAAAGAATATAAAAAGGAATACCTTGCAATGAAAAAGCTCGCGTGATGGTTATGGGTATCAATACTTCACTGCCAAAGAAGAAATACGAAGTGAATACCCCACAAAGGGAAGCGATAAACAGCGGTATAAGTGACGAGAGCGTCAAATCCAACCCAAAAACCTCAATAGCAAACAGTATCGCCGCAATAGGCACTTTAAAAATAGCTGCTAAAGCCGCCGCACAAGCACACGCCAAAAGCAACATCCGGTTAGATTGATTAATATGAAAAAACCTGCAAATATTGGAACTAATACCTGCCCCCGTTACCACCATCGGACCTTCTAACCCCACCGAACCTCCAAAACCAACGGTAATAGGTGCTGTGAGGATACTGCCATACGCCTGAAAACGCTTCATTATCCCTTTTTGGTGAGCTACTGCATAAAGAATCGAAGGAATTCCGTGATTCACATCGTGCCGTATCACGTATTTTTTTACCAAATACACAATGGCAAAGCCTAACATTGGGAGGATAAAGTAAAAACTATAAGTAATTGTCTGTGCGAGCTTGTCGTCCAACAACCACTGTATAAAATGCGTAAAACTGCGCATTGCCAAGGCTGCCAATCCCGTAGCAATACCTATTATTCCACTGAGAATAAGGATAAAACGCCTATCCGAAATATGCTTTACACGCCATATCAAAAGGCGTTTGAGAAGATGTTGCTGGTGATGGGTCGTCATTATGCTTTTCTTAAAAACGGTGCAAAAATACAAAACAAATCTCAATACACCAATTATTCTTCACCTTACCTTCTCCATAGGTTCAATTATTCTGCGTTTATTCTTCATCTGCCTATGTGGCTCGCACCGTCTTTTATCCCTCTTTCCTCCACTGATTCTTAATCTATTAGTCAGCGTAGAACCACTGTAGAACCACTGTAGAACCACTGTAGACCCACTGTAGAGCCACTGAAGCCCCACTCATCGTTCGCCTTATCTTCGCCTTTCCGTCGCCACATACTTTGCCAAAGTTGAAAATCACTCAAAAAACCTATCTTATCTTCACCATTAATCATTAACCACTAATCATTAATTCTCCTTTTTTGCTATTTCAAAAAAACTTTGTACTTTTGCACTTTACTAAAACAGAATAATTATGTCTTGGTTTAAAAGAACAGCAAAAGGAATACAAACCTCTACTGAGGAAAAGAAAGATATCCCCAAAGGATTATGGTTTAAATCACCCAGCGGTAACATCGTCGAACAGGACGAGTTAGCTTCCAATTTCTATGTAAGTCCCGACGATGGGTATCACGTGCGCATAGGTAGTAAAGAGTACTTCCAGATATTGTTTGATAACAACGAATTTCAAGAACTCGATGCCAATATGAGCTCTAAAGACCCTTTAGAATTTGTCGATACAAAACCCTATACCCAACGTTTGGAAGAAGCTACTCAAAAAACAAACTTAAAAGATGCCGTACGCACTGCCGTAGGAAGCTCTAAAGGTAAGTCTATTGTAATAGGCTGTATGGATTTCGCTTTCATCGGTGGTTCTATGGGGAGTGTAGTAGGTGAGAAGATTTGTCGTGCGATTGATTATGCTATCAAACACCGATTGCCTTTCTTGATGATTTCTAAATCAGGAGGCGCACGTATGATGGAAGCCGCTCTTTCACTAATGCAAATGGCTAAAACGTCTATTAAACTCGCTCAGTTAGACGAAGCCAAACTACCTTACATCTCGCTTTGTACCGACCCTACAACGGGAGGTATCACTGCATCGTTTGCGATGCTGGGCGACATCAACATAGCCGAACCAGGCGCTCTTATTGGTTTTGCAGGACCTCGTGTAGTGAAAGACACAACAGGGCAAGACCTCCCCGAAGATTTCCAAACAGCAGAGTTCTTACTCGAACACGGCTTCTTGGATTTTATCGTAAACCGCAAAGAGCTCAAAGACAAAGTGAATTTGTACATCGATTTGGTGATGAACCGCGCTGTGAGAGCTTAAAATATAGGCAACTCGCACCTTTGGCAAAGTTGAATCCTTAAAACCTAACAATGTGAACACACTTATATTAAATAAAAATATCGACTTTGAGCAGTATCAACAAATAGTTGATTACTTTGCTACCATAGGAATTGAGGTAACCAATCCTTACGAATATCCTTCTCTAATAACAAATGAGGATAAACAAGCTATTGCCTTAGCCCGTGAAGACGTCGAAAAAGGTAATTGGATAGACGGAAGAGAATTATTCGATAACATCAGAAAAAGATATGCGAGTAAGGTGGTCGGGTAAAGCTAAGACAGAGCTAGAAAACACTTTAGATTTCTGGAGTGAGAACAATAAATCTGACTCTTATTCTGAAAAGATAGCAATTGAAACTGAAAAAGTTCAGAAAGAAATAGAAGAAGACCCTTATTTTTTAGCTAAATACATAGAGGAAGATAATGTTTATCAGCGAATTTTCTTTAAAGGAAGATTTTTACTCTACTATGAAATTAAGGGAGATAGTGTAATAATTCTCAGATTCAGAAGTACTAAACAAAAACCCTTGTTTTAGTTCTTAGTATTGTAATAAAAACTAAAATAATATGAGTCAGTAGTTTCCTACTATTGCCTATACCCTAACGCCTATGGACTAAGTCCTATTGCCTAAATATGATTTCTTTCAAAGCACCGAGTAACATAGCCTTAGTAAAGTATTGGGGCAAGAAGGGAGAACAGCTCCCTGCAAACCCTTCTATCAGCTTTACACTCACGCATTGTTATACCGAAACTTCTATTGAATATGAACGTAGGAGTGAATCTTCTATTGCCTCAGGCGAACCCTTTTCATTCGATTTTAGCTTTGAAGGACAACCCAAACCTTCTTTTCACCCTAAAATCCATACTTTCTTCGAGCGGATTGTAGCTTACTTGCCTTTCTTAAAGGACTATCATTTTAGCATTGCCTCACATAATTCTTTCCCTCATAGCAGTGGCATTGCGTCTTCTGCAAGTGCAATGGCTGCCCTCTCAGTATGCTTAATGCAGATTTCTAAAGAGTTAGGAGAGATTTATACAGAAGAAGCTTTTTGGCAAAAAGCCTCTTTCTTGGCGCGCTTGGGTTCGGGTAGTGCCTGCCGAAGTGTGCAAGGCAGTATAGTAGTATGGGGCGAACACCCTGCCATTATAGGGAGTTCCGATGAATATGGTATACCCTATCCCCTCCCCGTTCACGAAGTTTTTCAAAATTATCAAGATACTATTTTGCTCATCGATAGAGGTCAGAAGCAAGTCAGCAGTACCGTAGGTCATAACCTAATGCACGGTCACCCTTTTGCTGAGGCGCGTTTTGCACAAGCCAATGAGAATATCAATAAACTTGTTAGAAGTTTTGCTTCCGGTGATGTAGAGCGTTTCATAGAAGTAGTGGAAAGTGAAGCTCTCACTCTGCACGCAATGATGCAAACCAGTATTCCATACTTTATTCTGATGCGCCCCAATACGTTAGAAGTGATTCAGCGCATATGGCAATACCGTAAAGAAACGAATATCCCGCTTTGTTTTACGCTCGATGCAGGGGCTAATGTACATCTGTTATACCCTAAAACTTCTACTACGGAAGTAAAATGGTTTATAGAAGAGGAATTAGCTCAATTTTGTGAAGGACGACAATATATTCACGACGAAGTAGCTACTTTTTAGCTCAATTTCTTCTTTGTTAGTTTTAGCCCTTTTTTTGATAATTCACATATTTGCTAATTGGCAAATTATTCCTACCTTTGCACAAATTTCTTAAACGAATGAACAAAACTGTTCTCATCACTGGTGCTACATCGGGCATAGGCAAAGAAACCGCCTTGCTACTTTCCTCCAAAGGCTTTTTGGTCTACGGAACAGCGCGCAATGTAGAAGGTAAAAACTTGCCTTTTCGTCTCTTGCCAATGGACGTGCGAAACGAAGCTTCTATCAAAGAAGCGGTACAGCAAATCCTCACCGAAGTAGGTCGCATCGATATACTCATCAATAATGCAGGTGTAGGTATTACGGGTGCCGTAGAAGAACTCCCTGCCGAGCAGTTGCACAACGTTTTCGCTACCAATCTCTATGGTGCTATAACTGTGATACAGCAAGTCCTCCCAGCAATGCGCTCTCAGGGAAGCGGACGTATCATCAACATTGCCTCTATTGCAGGCTATATGGGCTTGCCTTTTCGTGGGGCTTATTCAGCCAGCAAAGGCGCTCTCCTCCTGATGAGTGAAGCTCTACGTATGGAAGTTAAGTCTTTTGGTATAGAAGTCTGTACTATTTCCCCAGGCGATTATGCTACCGATATTGCTTCTCGTCGTTATCACACCCCTGTAAACGAAGGTTCTCCTTATGCCGAAGTCTATGAAAAACAACTCGATATAATGAACAAGCACGTCGATAGTGGTGGCGACCCCAAAGAAATGGCAGATAAAATACTGAAAGTCATCAATACCAAACACCCAAAAGTACATTACAAACAAGGTAGTTTCTTGCAGAAGTTCTCCATTGTCCTCAAACGACTCTTGCCGAGCAAATCCTACGAGAAAATGCTAATGAAACACTTTCAATTATAAATTAATAACATTATGAAATTTTTTATCGATACAGCGAATTTATCGCAAATTCAAGAAGCCCAAGATTTGGGTGTGTTAGACGGCGTAACCACTAATCCGTCGTTAATGGCAAAAGAAGGTATCACCGGCAAAGAGGCGATACTAAAACATTATACTGATATCTGCACTATCGTAGAAGGCGATGTTTCTGCCGAAGTAATCGCCACCGACTATGAGGGCATTGTGCGCGAAGGCGAAGAACTCGCCGCCCTTCACCCTCAAATCGTGGTAAAAGTACCGATGATAAAAGACGGTATCAAAGCCATTAAATATTTCACCGATAAGGGTATTCGTACCAACTGTACGTTGGTATTCTCAGCAGGTCAGGCGCTTTTGGCAGCCAAAGCAGGGGCTACTTACGTGTCGCCTTTCATCGGTAGACTCGACGATATCTCAACCGACGGTCTTTCGCTCATCGAGGACATACGTCTCATTTACGACAATTACAATTTCGAGACTCAAATCCTTGCTGCTTCTGTGCGCCATACAATGCACATCCTCGAATGTGCCAAAATAGGTGCCGATGTCATTACTGCACCGCTCAACGCCATCTTAGGGCTTCTCAAACACCCCCTTACCGACAGTGGCTTAGCACAGTTTTTAGCCGATTATAACAAAGGAAATAAATAATATGTCACACATTACACACCCCTATTTTGGTACACTCGATTCCAATGCAATAAAAGAAGACGTTGATGTAATTTGGGAGCAAGAAGTTACCTTTCAGGAGCTCAGTACTCCTGTCGAATTTCATCTTTGGGCTGCTAAAGATCAAGAAATCAGTATTGAAAGGTTAGATTTGTTTGAGCAATTCATCAAACATTTCCCCGAAAAAGACCAAGAAGCACGCCAGCAGTTAAAAGCTTACTTAGAAGAAGATAGTTACTATATGGACTTCCATATAGAAGAATTGGATTTAGAAGTAGGCAACGATATAAACTCCTTTGTTGCAGCGATGCAAACCCACCGCGTAGCTCTTTGGAATTGTTTAGACGAAGATATAGTAGTCGACTATATGATTGACCCCGAACAAAGCGACGAAATCCTTGCGGTACGTTTCAATATAGACGGCTCTTTTAATTCTATCGACTGGGAAAGCTAATTAGATTAACAACTATCTACAAATCAACTTAGCCAACGTTTCGAACTTTGGCTAAGTTTTTTATTTGCTCATTTGCTTATTAGTTTGTACTTTTGTCCCCTAACTACTATTCACCTAATATGAACTGGATAACTGTAAAAGAATACGAAGATATTACATATAAAAAATGTGACGGTGTAGCGCGTATCGCCTTCAACCGTCCCGAAGTGCGCAACGCTTTTCGCCCTAAAACTACTTCTGAACTCCTCGATGCCTTTAAAGATGCTTATGAAGATATCAACATAGGAGCCGTATTGCTCTCTGCCGAAGGACCTTCGCCTAAAGATGGCGTATGGAGTTTTTGTAGTGGTGGCGACCAAAAAGCACGTGGTCATCAGGGATATGTGGGTGACGATGGTTACCACCGCCTCAACATCCTCGAAGTGCAACGCCTCATCCGCTTTATGCCCAAAGTGGTGATTGCAGTAGTCCCCGGTTGGGCTGTTGGGGGCGGACACTCATTGCACGTAGTGTGTGATCTTACCCTCGCCAGCAAAGAACACGCTATTTTCAAACAAACCGATGCCGATGTAACGAGTTTTGATGCTGGTTATGGGTCGGCTTATCTCGCCAAAATGGTCGGACAGAAGAAAGCTCGCGAAATCTTCTTCTTGGGACGCAACTATTCTGCTCAAGAGGCTTTCGAGATGGGAATGGTAAATGCCGTAGTCCCTCACGACGAGCTCGAAGCTACCGCTTTTCAGTGGGCGCAAGAGATAATGGCTAAATCGCCTACCTCTATCAAAATGCTGAAATTCGCTATGAACCTCACCGATGACGGTATGGTTGGGCAACAAGTATTCGCTGGTGAAGCCACCCGTTTAGCATATATGACCGATGAAGCCAAAGAAGGACGCGATGCCTTTCTCGAAAAACGCAAACCTAACTTCGAAAAGAAATGGATTCCTTAACAATTTGCTAATTCTCATATTTGCTAATTCAAATATTATGACTGAAAAATTTATCTTAACAGAAGACGATCAAGGCAATAAAAATCCTATATTGCCAGAAGGAGTAAAAAACTACCTCATCGACATTGATGGTACGGTAGGCGAGGATATCCCCAATGAAGAACCCGAGCGAATGGCTACTGCCGAGGTATTTCCCGATGCCTTAGCACAAGTAAACAAATGGTATGACGAAGGTCACGTGATTTACTTTTTCACCTCACGTACCGAAGCACACCGTAAGGTTACTGAGCAATGGCTCAAAAAGCACGGCTTTAAGTATCACGGCATCATCTTTGGCAAACCCCGCGGAGGCAACTATCACTGGATAGACAATCACATCGTAAAAGCTACTCGCTATAAGGGCAAATTCACCGATTTTGTCCTCAAAGAAGAAACCGTAGAAGTATTTAACGATTAGTGCGAGCCGTCTTTCGCTGGCGCGAGCTTGTAGCTCGTGCCTATTCTGTCCAACTCGTCCTACAAATCTCTAATAACACCATAAAATGAAAGAAACTGTTAAAAACAAGATAAAAAAATGGTTACTTGAGATTGATCGTCAAGAAACCTTACCTAATGATATTGTTGCACTGAATTTCAACATCTCCGAACCTTACGAATTGGAGCTTATAGGCTCTTCTTGGTATGATGATGAAGACCCCGATTGGGCTTGCGAAGAAAATTTTGTGCCCGAAGACTGCTTTTTACCTTTAGATGAAATCTCTGGAGAGGTACATTGGGAACAAGCCCTCTCAATGATTACCGAAATCCTTAAAGAAATAGTAGCCGAGAACAGTATCAAACTTTTTAACGTACAACATATAGCCGTAGGTTTTGTAGATGGCGATTTAGAAATCGTAAAATAACCTACAGCATTTCGCTGGCGCGAGCTTGTAGCTCGTTCCAAATTACCAAATTACAGCCCGTGCGGCTCGCACCAAATTAGATTATTATGATTCCAACAATGGCAGAACTCTCAGCCCGCGGAGAAATCCCCGAAGTACTCTTCTGGGTAGGCTGTGCTGGTAGTTTTGACGACCGCGCCAAGCGCATTATCAAAGCCTTTGCTCACCTTTTGCAAAAAGCAGGGGTGCGTTTTGCCGTACTCGGCACCGAAGAGAGCTGTACCGGCGACCCTGCCAAGCGTGCAGGTAACGAATTTCTCTTCCAAATGCAAGCAATGACGAATATCAAAGTGCTGAACAGCTACCATATTACTAAGATAGTAACCGCTTGTCCGCACTGTTTCAACACTCTTAAAAACGAATACCCTGCCTTAGGCGGACACTATGAAGTCCTCCATCATACCGAATTGCTCAAAACTTTGGTGCAGGAAGGCCGACTTACCATTGAGGACGATGCTTTTAAAGGGAAACGCATCGTCTTTCACGACCCTTGTTATTTGGGCAGAGCCAACAAGGTGTACAATGCCCCGCGTGAACTCTTACAAAAACTCGATGCCGATTTGGTAGAGATGAAGAGTTGTAAGGCACGCGCTCTTTGTTGTGGAGCAGGAGGCGCTCAGATGTTCAAAGAAGCTGAAAAAGGCGATAAGGACATCAACGTATTGCGAACTGAACAAGCCCTTGAAGTGCGCCCCAATATCATCGCTACCGCTTGTCCGTTTTGTAACACTATGATGACCGATGGTATAAAGACAAAAAACAAAGAAACACAAGTAAAAGTATACGACATCGCAGAATTACTTGACAATAGTGAAAAATGAAGTTCCTTCTGCTCTATGAAATCCTTTACGTCCTACTGATAATCGCTATTTGTTTGCGCATCGTGTGGGACACCCGTTCGGTGAGTAAAGCCTTAGCGTACTTGCTCTTGGTTATCTTTGTGCCTATATTGGGAGCTATCTTTTACTTCTCATTTGGTATCAACTATCGCAAACATAAAATATACCACAAAAAACTTACTATTGACCAATCCTTTCGTCAGCGATTAGAACATATCTATCCGCAGATACGTGCCCATCTAAACTCGCTTGATACTGCCTTCATCACTCCCTATGAAAAGAGTTTACGCTTCCTCTCGAACATAGAAGAACGCCTGTCTATTATCCCTAACGAAGAGGTGAAGGTGATATGCAACGGCGAAAACCTCTTCCCTGAACTACTCGACGCCCTACGCGCAGCAAAGCACCATATTCATATAGAGTATTACATCTACGAGAATGACCACATAGGCAATGCCATTAAAAATATCCTTATTGAGAAAGTGCGGGCAGGGGTAGAAGTGCGCTTTATTTATGATGATTTCGGAAGTCAAGGTATTCGCAAGAATATAGTAAAAGAACTCTTAGCCAATGGTGTGCCTGCTTTCCCTTTTTACAAAATCAACTTTGTAAAACTCGCTAACCGTATGAACTACCGCAACCACCGCAAGATAGTGGTGGTGGACGGCTATACCGCTTTCGTGGGAGGCATCAACATCAGTGATAAGTATAACAACGATGAGCCTAATGCTCTCTATTGGCGGGATACTCACCTAAAAGTACGAGGTTACTCAGCTCACGTATTACAAGCGGTATTCTTACAAGATTGGAATTTTTGCAGTGAGGAAAACGTAGCTATCGATGCGCCTTACTTCCCCATAGTCACACAGCCCTACCCTACCGATTATTTTACACAAATCGTCTCTAGCGGTGCTGATTCTGACTTATCTAACATTCTCTTCGCTACCGTACAACTCATCTACGCTGCCAAGCGTGAAATCCTGATTACCACTCCTTATTTTATTCCCGACACTTCGCTACAAGAAGCCCTCATCATTGCGGCACTTAGTGGGGTAGAGGTGAAATTACTTGTACCAAAAGAAGGCGATTCGGTGTTTGTACATACTGCTAGCGAGTCGTTTTTTGAAGATTTGCTAAAAGCAGGAGTAGAAATCTACCGATACGAAAAAGGCTTTGTACACGCCAAGACTTTTGTGATAGACGGCGAAGTAGCCTCAGTAGGGACAGCTAACCTCGATGCACGCAGTTTCGACCTTAACTTTGAAGTGAATGCCTTAGTGTACAACAAAGAAGTTGCAGGTGATTTGCGCAGGATTTTCTATAAGGATCTGGAAGACGCAAGTTTGTTAAGGTTAGAAGCGTGGGAAAAGCGTAGTAAGTTCAAACAACTCATAGAACGTATCGTGCGGTTGTTTTCACCCTTCTTGTAAAACAAAAAAAGCTTCCTTATAGGAAGCCTTTTGTTGGTCTACTAGGACTCGAACCTAGAATAACAGAACCAAAATCTGCTGTGTTACCATTACACCATAGACCAATCACATTTCATTTTTGCGGTGCAAAGGTACTGCTATTTTTCTAATCTGCAAATTTTTTAATAGTTTTTTTACGAAAAATATATTAGAAACATATAAAATACTTTATAATTAAGCAGTTAATCACAATTCTCTTCTGATAGTATTCTATTTTTTAACAAGTAAAAGCTCTGAATCTTTTCCTTTCTTATCCCCTAATCTCAGTAACGCTCACTAAAAAGCCTCATTGCTGTGCAATGAGGCTTTTTTATAATATTTATCATTATTACCTATTAAAATAAAGTGTTAATATTAGAATTACTAATGAAGTAAAGAATCCTATAAGCCATTGTATAAAGATACGATTCATCTTAGCAAAACCGTCTTTCATTTCATTTTGTAAATCTGCTCTTAGCGCTACAATCTCAGTACGCAATTCGGCGATATCTTGTTTGTTTTCAGAGCGTAGCTCTGCAATATCTTGTTTGAGTTCTGAGCGTAACTCTGCAATATCTTGCTTGAGTTCTGAACGCAATTCGGCTATATCCATTCTTATTTCTGCTATTTCTTTATGAAATTCTGTTTTAGTTACTAAGTTATCAATATTTGCCTTTACACGTTCATCAGTAAATTTAGAAAGATAACTGGCTAACGCTGCAGCTCCTTCCTTACCTATTTTTTCACTTACGGTATCGTATAATTGTATGAGTTCAGTTGTCATAATTCTGTGTGTATTATTTTCGGGCAAAGATAATAATTTTTATCTACATAGCAAATACTAATTATCAATTCGCCACGTTTCTTCTACTTCCCAGTTGGCGCGGAGCTCTATAAGTTGTGGGAAATACCAGACTCGCTCGGGCTGGCGTTGTTCAAGGAAACTACCTGTGTCCCACTCTCGGTTAGCATTCTTGTCCTCTATCAGCCGTAAGCGGAACTTACTGGGGTTTACGTTCTCGAACACATATTGCTCTTGTGGTTTTTCAACATAAAGCTCTCTCACTACCTCGGTAGCTTTTTCGTTGGTGAGTTGCAAAATAACAGGGTATTGCAGGGTCTTCTCATCGGTGTTGAGGTGCAACTTAAAGATGGCTACTTCTTCGAGTTTTTTGGTGTGTAGGTTTACTTTTAGCGTATCGTTCGTATGTCCAAAAAAGTCGGTGAGCGCATTAGGGAGTGCTTCTATGCGGTAGGTCTCGTCGTTCTTTTTATCGAATAGCACATAGTATTCTAAGCGATTAGGGGCTAATTGCGTTTTAAACGGAACAGCTATCGCCGTAGAATCTTTGCCTGCGAACACTTTTAGCTTAGTGCTATCGGTCTTTACTATGGGAATATTACTCCTAAAACCAAAGTCTTTGTACATCGGCAAATCACCTGAAAAAAGGTTCTCTATCTGCAAACTGTCGTTCTTCATTTCCTTTATACGGACTTTAAACGTATCAATTTTTTTCTGTTTTGCTACTGTAAATACCAAAGAATCCTTCTGTTTAGGGCTATACCACAGGTTAAGCGTATCTTTCTTAGGGTCTTTGGAGACGATATACTTAAAATCTTTACTCACCGGTGATATGGGCTTGATGTTCACACTATCGGTTTTACCTTCGAAGCCAAACTGTATGTGGTTGCCCGCCACTTGTGTAGGACGGTGTGCTTTATAAGGAGGTACTTCTTTAAACAAGCGCAATTTGGGGTAGAACCCCTGTGGATTCCCCTTCAAATCGGCGACAGTGATAGGTTCTTCCATAAAGGCAATTTTGTCGTCTTTGGGATTGAACAGATAGTTCGCACTCTTCTCTTTCAGCGCAATGAGCTTGTATTTGCCTTCTTTAAGGTATTCGAGCACAAAGCTATCGAGGCTATCGAGCGTATTGGTGACGTAAGTAGGTTGCGTTTTGTACACGAGCGAATCGTTATACTGCTCATTATAAGGGTAGAGCATCACCGTTACAAAGTTATCGGGTTTAGGGGCAATGGCATCGGCAATATCACCTTCATACCAAAGCGAGTCAAGCGCATCGCCAGTGGAAAACACGTATTTAAAATCGGACAAAGGATTACCTTCGTTGTAATCCTGAATGCTATTGCCGAAGTTCAGCACGTAGGTAGTATTGGGTTTTAGGGTATCGATAATGTTTATTTCCAACCATTTCGAAGCTGAAGTAGGCGAAATAGTAGGGAAGGTTTTCATCGGGGGGGAGATGATAAGCTGTTTGCGCACGTCTTTGGTAACCACAAACTCATCGAACTGCAAACGTATTTTCTTGCCGTGGAACTTCATTGCTCCCGACCTTGGCACCGACTGCAAAAGGACAGGTGCGGTAGTATCTTTGGGACCTCCTGTGGGCGAACCACGACGGGCGCACTGCCACAGCAGTAAGGCGATGAATATAGTGAGCAATATGGGGAATCTATGTTTCATATAATAAGTTACAACGTAATTTTCGGCAAAAGTAGTAAATAATTAGTGAATTGGCAAATTCAGGAAATAGAGCATTGGCAAATCTATCCATTAATAAAAATGATAATACTTGTTAAATGCTTGCATTTTCTTCAGATTTAAGAGCTGAGTATCTTAAAACTTTTTAAAAACTATAAATATATAATAGTCAATATATTGTCTTTATTTTTATATTTTACTTTTTAGCTACTTTAACCGAAGGTAAGACGAACCTAAGGCGAATCTAAACCGAAGCTAAGGCGAAGGAAAGGCGTTAGAAAACTGAATATCAGATGGGTAAAAAAGGCTGAAATTTTTTGAACAAAATGCAGGTAAAAGTGGTTTTTTAACAAAAAAACCGCAAAGTATTTCATCTGCAAATTGTCTATTCTGTTAATTAGAAATTATTCTTACCTTGTTCCTCACAAGCTTTTCATTATTCAAACATTCAGTTTTACCTTTTAACTATGACGCTTTTGCCTTTAGAAAAACACTTTATTAAATATGTTTTTGATGAAACTGAACAAATAGCCAATCTCTGCTTATTAACGAGAAAAACCTCAAAAAGAAAGTGAGACTTGTAAGTAAAATTAGAGAGAAAATTATTTGTCGTTAGAAAAGTTCCACTAAAACCTGATAATTAAACCCTAACCTCTTTTCTTCAACATTCCTTTTAAAAAGCTGAACAACAAATAGAAGAATAACATTGGTACAATCAACTCACCAAATGATACCAAACTAATGGTAGCGTCCTTATTACATAAACTTTTAAGGAAATGATACAAGTTCTGTGGAAAGTTTAATATAGAATGTGGGTTTTTAAATAGTACGTAATACACAAACAGTACAATAAAACTATAGCTTACTAAACCGTAGACTAATAAGAGAAAATCTATTTTCGTCCACTGTACCTTTTTACCTTTGATCATTCTAAAAATATCACCTATTTTGCGGAAAGAGTGTTGCAAAAGGTTAGGTTTGTTAGTAATATCTGAGAGTATCCAATAGCCATCGCTTCTGAGAAATGGATTGAGGTTAAAAAAAGTATGTAAACAAACAATAATAGCAATGAGAGTCAGACTTATTTGTCCTAACAATAACCCTACTAATGAGAGCAAAGTACAGAAAATGATTTCAAAATACATTCCTGCACAATTTACTACCACCCGTTGCCATTTTTTGAGTCGCCATACATCAGTAACATCGGCAAAATAAACGGGAGTAAATAGGTAGAAACCACCGCCAATTCCTCCGTGTTCTGCTCCAAAATGGCTTGCTGCAGTAGCGTGCCCCAATTCGTGAAAAGTAACACTTATAGCCATTACCACCAAAAAGAAAATAACACTTTCTTGCACTTTAAAACTCTTATAGCCGTCTAAAAGTAAATAAAGCTCTGTACCTATCACCATTGCACAGACGAATAAGATAAGCCAAGCTATTTTCTTACGAAAAAGAAAATGTAGTGAAGGGGTGATTTTGGCAATAAAACGCTTGCTAAAAATGATAAAACTCAGTTTGAGATAGGAAGGTTTTTGATAAGGTTTTAGTTGTTCTTCTTCGCCTACTAAGAGTCCATACTTTGAGAGTTTGTCGTAAAAAAGAAAGTGCAGAGCGCTTACCGTAAGTTTCTTTTCAGATTGCTGGTTGTGTAGTTCACATATCTCTTGAAGAGAGCGCTCATTGTCTATGAGTGAAAGGAGGTTATAAGTGTCTTTATTGATTTTCAAATAATGCTTATGCAGAGTGTTACATAGAATAAACTCGTTATCACTGAGTTTATTGAAAGTAATAGAGGGATTAATATGTGGAATTTTGTTTTGCATTAGAAGCAAAGGGCTTTAAGAGCGTAAGCAGTAGTGAGTGTCTCGCTTTTATAAGGTTCGTACACTTTAGGTTTGATAAAGTTCATAGCTTCCCACCCTCCTGAGATATTTTGAGTAGCAAGCAATTGTTTTTGTAGGATTATAGCAGTTTCATCAGTGTTGAGCCCCACTGTTTTTAAAGTGAGTAAAGCCAATGCTATAGAAAGGGGTTCAGTAGGTATATGGGTTTTGATATAATTGACAGCACGCTGTATCTGTTTTGTATATTGCTCACCAAAGCATTGTAACAAGCGCACACAAACGTAGGTACCGTAATAATTGCCGTAATACCAACGACTCTCCCAATAACCTTCTTCTTTTTGTTGAGAGAATAAATAACTAATTCCTTTTTGGATAACAGACAAATAGGCTTTTGGGTCATAAAGATAGAGCGCATACAAGAAGTTAGCTACTACCTCCACATCGGGACCTGTCCCCCATTTGCTTTCGTTGAAATACTGTTGCTTTTGCTGTAGAGGTGTTAGGTTGTGCTTGGGGAGTATCCACGTTTCAATGCCCCCATTCGCACAACTTCTACTATTGATAGCCGTATCAATAGCTTTTTGACACTGCTTAGCAATCTCATCTTTTTTGCCAATATGAATAAAGAACTGCATTATTTGCGCCAAATCGTCAATATCAGGAGCTATTTCTTGTACGGTGGGGAAGTATTGCCAAGCACCTACTTCGGGATTGATACGCTCCATAAAGAAGTGGTATTCCTCCTCAAAGAAAGATGTAATGGGCAACTGGTATCTTTGAGCAATAGTGTACAAGCAATCGTCTAATAGTGCACGCTGAAAAGTATCGGAAGTATGTACCTGACAAGTATTTTCAAAGCCTTCGGCATTACCTAAGTACATAGTATGTTTCAGTTCAGCGTAATGCTGGCGGAAATCTTGCTCTATAAAATCCAAGCCTTTGTGTATGCTCTCTTCTTTTACTGCCGAAAAATTGAAAAAAGGGGCAATGTTTCGTTCTTTTTTAAGAGCAAGAGTAGTTTTTAGCACAGCCAAATAACCTTCGGTAGTTTCCAAATAGCTTTGGATAGTGCTAATCATCTGCTCAATAGTTTGCAACCACCCGCTGGGAATATTCAGCTCAGTTACTACAGCTTTTGCCTTTTCAAACTGCACAATAGCTTCTTTCAGCAAGTCTTGCCCCACGCCTTTTACAAACAAATATTTATGAAGAGTGTTAGGCTCGTGTTGTTCTCCTGTAAAATCTACCTTTTGTTGCAACTGATAGACCGCCCAATTGAATTGCCCACGGCGTACATCACGTGCAAAATCCTTTACATCGTCATAGAGCTGAAACCCTACTGAAAAATAGCGATGCGACAATAATAATTTTTCGTACACAACCTTGTTTTGAGTGTTGCTTTGTACCCAAAGGCTATCTATAGCTATTTTGCCAAAAGCCGACTTGTCATCTGCTAGGCTACTGTATTGTTCAAACGATACCTCAGAGGTAGTAAGCAGGCGCTTTTCGGTTTGTATAGCCTTAAAATACTCCGCTTTGCGCTGTTGCCATAGTTCCCAAAAAGACGATTTATAACCGTAAATACTTGTGAGAATTTTAATTGTTTCCTCTTGCAAGGCAAGCATTTCCACCAATGCTTTTGTATCGCCCTCATCTACTAAGGCGTCTAAACAAAGCACTGCATTGTAATAGGTATAACCGGCTTTGCAGAGCAAATGTAAGGTTTCAGCACTTACAGTAGGAAAATAAGCGTGAAACAACGCAGGGTAATGCTTGTAAAATTCTGGAGATTTCTCAGTAGTGGGCATTATGGTTATTGGTTTATAAAATCTTGTTCTTCTTTGGTAAGTAAAAACTTGGCTTCACCTTGTTTGTGAGGAGTAACGTATTCAAAGAAAGGTTTTTCTACGTCTATTCTGTCATTCTTTTTTATTTGTTCTTTTGTTACACCCGTACGCAAGAAAGATTGCTCTGTTTGAAGATTATCTCTTTTGTTATTATATTCAATACCTCCTTTAGCTTTTACATAAAGACTGCTAAACAATAGTTTGTTCTTATAATTACTGAAAGTAATATCTAAGGAAAAATTATCTGAGATAGATTTAAAGGGAATTTTGCTTTCCTTTGAAATACCTTCACTTACAGAATGTTTGGTATCATTAAAGATAATGCGTTTCACTGCATTAGTGTGATTATCAAAATAAATAACCGAATTAGTTAATTTAAGACTGAGCTCTTTTTTGATAACAATGTCTGCATTGAAAGTTACTTTGGTGTGATCAGCATTCTTCTCAACTTTTTTAATTTCAATATTCTCTCCATAATATTTTATGAAAGATAAATAGCTGTTAGGATAAAGAAATTGAAATAAATTTTTAGGGTCTAAAAAAGCTCCTTGCGTAGTTTCATTCTTATCATTCTTTATATGAGAATAATCAGTACTTTTGAGTGCAACAGCCAACTGTTTATCTAATGTTTCTTGTGGAATATATAGATATTGTTTAAACCACCAATCTAATTGCACTTGATAAAGCCGTGTAAGGGTGTCATTTCTTATAAACTTCTCTCGATAAGTACATTCTAATATTTTAGCATTAGTTTCATAGAACTTTTTATAATTATCTAATACGTATCCTACTTGTTTTTTTAAGTCAAAATTATAAATGACTACCTCATCAAGCACAATTTCTTCAGGAGTTAAATACAGAGTGCTAACAGAAGTGTCTTTATTTATAACTAATCTCTTTGTCGCATAACCTACACAACTTATAATTAAGCTATCTTGTAAGCTAAAATCTATTTTTGCCTTACCTTCTTCATTAGTAATTGTTCCTTTTTCAAGATTAGGTAAGTAAAGGTGTACATTACCAATAGGTTGTTTAGTTGTATTATCTAAAACACTTACAATTCTCTGTTGTGCAACAAGAAATTGACAAGAAACTAGTAGTAATATTGTTTTTAAGTATATTTTTAGTTTCATAGGATAATAAATTTAAAGATCAGAACAAACAGCGGGGCTTTCCCGCTGTTTGTTAAAGTTTCTTGTTAAAGGTTCCACTTGCCTCCTCCTTTAACATTCCAACCATCAGTTTCAGAATATCCACCAGAAATTTCTAGTGTGTCAGGAGCCCACCCCATTTCATAGCGTTTTTCAAGTTCCTCTACTTCAAACGCATTTACTAAAGCTTTTTCGTCAAGTTCACAAACTTGCTCTTTGTTGAATTTTGTTTCCATAACTATTTATATTTTAATACTGGAAAATCAAACCTTCTTTGGGTAAGGCATCGGTTACTTCCTTTTTACAGCGCAAAGATATAGAAAAAAAAAAAAAACGTGTCAATAGGTAAGTGCAATTTTAACAAAACTTTAACTATGCTAACATTATAAATCAATACGTTACAATCTTTGTACTACAATTCCTCCTTTAAACTGTTAATTTTCTTTGAGGTGATTGAGGTATTGAGAAGTGCTTTTTGCTTATTGAAGCTTTAAACAGTTAAAAATTAGAAATTACACGGTATTCTTTTTGGGTATTGGACAAGGTTATTGGTTTATAAAATCTTCTTCTTCTTTGGTAAGCATAAACTTGGCTTCACCTTGTTTGTGAGGGGTAACGTATTCGTGAAAAGATTTTTGAATATCTATTCTATCTTCTTTTTTAATATGTTTGTTCTGTACTCCTGTACGCAAAAAACTATGCTCCAAGAAGAGTTTGTCTCTTTTCCCTTTATATTCAATAGCTCCTATGAGTCTTACATAATAAGAACTAAACAGTAGTTTGCCTTTATAGTCAGTTAAAGTAAGTTCCAAGCGATAATTATCTGTAATAGACTTATAAGGCTTATTAGTTTTCTCAGAAACTTTATCCTTTATACCTTGATGTATGTCGTTAAAAATGACTTTTCTCACAGCATTGGTAATATTGTCAAACACCAATACCGATTTTTCAAGCTTTAGAATTAGTTTTTTATTGATTACAATATCAGCATTAAATGTTACTTTAGTAACATCTTTACTTTTCTCTACTTTTTTAATTTCAATATTTTCACCAAACTGATTTATAAATGACAAATAAGTATTCAGAAAAAGATACATAAACATTGGGGTTCTTTCTAAGTGAACAGAACGAGCCGCGACTTCATCTTCACTTAACATTTTAGAGTAGTCAGTATTTTTAAGGTGTATTTGTACATTTTTATTTAATGGTTCTTTAGGCTGATATACATAATTCTTACTCCACCAATCTAACTGCACTTGGTAGAGCCTTGTTAAGGTATCATTTCTTATAAATTTCTCTCGATAGGTACATTCTAATATCTTAGCCTTAGTATCATACAGCTTAAAGTAATTATCTAAAACATACTTCACTTTCTTCTTCAAATCAAAATTATACAGTACTACTTCATCAAGTTGTATTTCCTGAGGATTGAGATAAATCGTTGCTTTAGCAAAGGTTTTATCTGTAAAAATCTTTTTAGTTGCATAGCCTATATGGCTTAGGGTAAGGGTGTCGTTCTCCACCGCAATGCGCAGTTTGCCTTCCTCATTGGTAATAGTACCGTTGAGAGAGTGTGTGTAATAGGCTTCAACGTTGGGGATAGTTTGTTTTGTAGAGGCATCAAGCAGGGTAAGCTCAGCTACTTGGGCGGGTAAGGCAGTAGTTGTGAACAATAGGATAAAGAATAGTGTTTTCATATTGTTATGTTTTTACATTACTTTAAAAATTAGAGATTACACGATATTCTTTCTGGTTATGAGCTTTATTGATAAAGTTACGCATTTCATTGGTAAGAGGCAATTGGTTTTGAGTCTCCCAAAATTCTTTGTTATAAGGCACCTCTAATTTAAACAGTTCTTTTTTACCATTTACATTAGCTTTAAAAGTACTAAGGTCTGAAAAAGGGTGAGTAACAATGAGCTCGAAACTTACATCATATACTATTCTTTCTTCGCCTACATATCCTTCTACTTTTGCGTTAACTATGGCATTGGCTATAAAATACTTGCCTTTTTTAGCATCTTTCTCAAGCTTATTTTTACAATAATAATCAATAGTTCTATACTTTATAAAAGGCTTTTTAGTATAGGGTATTTTATGAATAGTTTTAGGGTTGGTTTTATAAATACGTTCTTTAATAGCATAATCATTAGTATTGATGATAAAATATCCTATTGATTTTTGATAATCATCTTCGCTTTTAGGTGTATATTCTATCTTCTGATGTTGTTCATCTACAGTTTTAGGTCGTGAAAAATGATAGTTTTCTTGATTTAAAAATAGAATATTGCTCCACCATTGAAAAACATCATTTAAGGAAGGGATATTAAAATCGTCTGCTCGCATACCTTTCTTTTCTATACCAAATTTACGCATATTTAGCAATTGAAAGGAGAAATTCTTCTTGGCTCCTAATAATTTATCGCGTTTGATACGCCCACTGAAATCCTCTATTTTTACGAGTTCTCCATTACGTTTGAGGATACAACGCAAAAAGAAATCTTCAACAAAAGGTTCCATAGGATAATTGGTAGTGGCGTGATTATAGGCTTCTTGTATAATGTTTTTGTTAGAAAGGGTTACTTCATCTAACTGAAAAGGTTTTGGGGTAAGGTACAAGGTGTCTTTTGTACGACTGAGGGCTTTGAAAGTAGTTTTGAGAGTTTCATAACCTAACATTTTTATAGTTACGCTGTCATTGGCAGAATAGAATACAAAGTGCCCGTCGTCATTGGTAACGGTATAGTCGCTGGCATTATGAATTGTAGCAGCCCGTAAAGGGGCTTTGGTATCTTTATCTGCAAGATACTTTGAGGTAGTGTGCTGTGCCACTACGCATTGACTACAAATCAAAGCTATACATACAACTGCTTTCATATGAATTATTTTATTATATTTTTGCGCCAAAGGTAGTAATAATTAGTAAATAATATACTCTTGCACGACAAGCTTTTGCTAAAGATTTTCCCGAGTTTCTCAAAACCCAAAATCATAAACTGCCTACCGTACTACGGTTGCCCGTGTGGCTGACACTGCCTATCGTACTACGATCTACGGCTTAAACAAGAAAAAAGCTCCTCTTATAGGAGCTTTTTCTGAAAGAACTTTCAAACACAAATACAATGTAAAATCTAACTAATATGTGAATTCTATTGTTTTTACTTCTTTACCGTTTTCCTTTACAGTAGCTTTAAGAGGATATTCAGTTTTAAAGTAACTATAAGTGGTTTCTTGCTCGTAACTACGTCCTGTTGCACCAGAATCCTTTACCGTTTTCTTGGTAATGTTATTTCTAGCGTATTGTTCATCTAAGAATACTTCGGGGTGAGTAGCTCTATAAGACAAATGCAAAAACCAAGGATTGGTTCTACCATCATACTGGTAGGTTGTTACCGAAGTCTTATTACCTGCCGTGTGAGTGTGTTCTCTTACCGTTTCGTTGTAGTTCAACACATAAGTATCTGTAGCAGTAGTGGTAGCGGTACTCTTCACTCCACTCGTTTCAGTGTATTCGCTTGTTACAGCCTTTATCTCATTGAGTACTTCACGATTGTAGACTACCACTGTATACTTAGTTACATTAGCCGATAACTTTTCACTTTTAGTATGTTTTTTTAACCTGCCACCATCATACTCATACTCATCTACGGTTGGTAAACTCTCTTTGCCTACCACAGTAGTTGTTTTCTTAAGCAAGCGTCCTCTTTCACTGCTATACTTATCATACACAACTTCCTCTTTTTTCACATTGCCTTCTGTGTAAACCGTTTTGATAGGAAAAGTCCCGTCATACGAAGTCTCGTACACTTTTTCTATAGTTCTACCGGTGCCATCTATCACTTTTATTGTGTGTTTGCGTACCAAGCCTAATGCGGTTTTCTCATATTCAAAAAGATTTTCAGTAGTTTGTGTTTGGGTACCTTGTGCAGGTAGGGTCGTCTCCACTATCTTATCTGCAAAATAGATAGGATCTGAAGGTGGTAAATCGTCGCCTTTATCACAAGCTGTGAATAAGCCAACTGTCGAAAGTAATAAAATAACTCTTTTCATTGTATATAATTATTTTGAAGATTATCTATGTTTGTAATGCTCGTACTTTCTAAAACCTGTGCGAGTCTTTCCAAGCCAAAGACTTATACGCTACTTTTAATATGTGTGCCGTGTTACACTCCTTATAAAATAACTATTGTGCTAAAACACTGCAAGACACACTTGTTTTCATCATATTTATACTAATTCTACTATCAAAAATCTTGCCATAAAGCACTTTTTCTCCTAAAAACAACCCCTTTTTAACATTTATTCGATATACCCCAAGCCTTCTTTCACCGTTTTTTAGTAATTCCTGCAATTTCTACCTCTTTTTACCTTTTAGTCACATACCCAACTGTGAGCCCTCACTGACTTTACCTTTCCTTTTACGCCTGTGCGACTCGCACCTTTTACTTAAGAATAGGCGCTTTCACCCCTTCTCCAAAGCAAATATCCCCCGTAAATACAACCGCTTCATCCCATAAACCTTCGTCGATAAACTGTTGTAGTGTATAAGCCCCCCCTTCCACAATCATACTTTGTAAATTCATTTCATACAGTTTAGCACAAATTTGTTCCAAAGGTTTATGCTTAAAATCTATCGTGAAAAAATCAGTGTGTATCATCTCCGGAACAGACGTCTCTTCAGTAAAAAACAAAGTAGTTGTACGGTCGTTCCATACCGCAAATTCCTTCGGACTACGTAACTTTGGGTCAATTATTATCCTCACAGGGTTGCGCCCATACCAGCTACGGCTGTCTAACGAAGGATTATCCGCCAATACCGTTCCTACTCCCACCACAATACCCTGTTCCTCAGTGCGCATTTGGTGTGCTGTCTGGCGCGCATAAACGTCGCTAATCCAGCGCGGAGCAACCTCCTCTTTATGCAGGGGAGCTATAAACCCATCACGCGTTTCAGCCCATTTCAGGATAATATAAGGGCGATGTTTTTTGTGAAAAGTAAAAAACCGCTTGTTCAGTTCCCTACATTCAGCCTCACACACCCCCACTGTCACCTCACACCCTGCATTGCGCAGTTTTTCAATCCCTTTGCCGTGCACTTTCGCAAAAGGGTCGGTAGTGCCAATCACTACCCGTCCTATCTTGTGAGCAATGATAAGGTCAGCACACGGAGGCGTTTTCCCAAAATGGCAACAGGGCTCTAAACTCACGTAAATCGTACTTTTCGGTAGCAGACTCTTATCCTTCACCGAGGTAATCGCCCGTACCTCAGCGTGTGCCTCACCCGCTTTCTGGTGCCACCCCTCCCCTATGATACGCCCTTCGTATACGATAACACTACCTACCATAGGGTTCGGATAGGTACTTCCTAAGCCATTATAAGCTAACTGAATGCACCTATGCATATACCACTCATCAATAGTTAATTCTGAGGTTGTCATAAGAAAAAAAATAACTTTTGGCGCAAAGATAATAAAATAACCGCTAAGTATAAAAACGATAAAATGTTTTATACAATTTTAACAATTCATAACCCTTTGAAAATGAACAATCTATATAGAATTTCTATACCAATCGTCCAAGATTCGTATAAGCTTCCTATAAGCTCTCTATAAGCTAACCCCACCCTCCTTACAGCCTTTTTTTACCAAAACTCCTCTCAACTCTCTTCCGAATCTCTTCGATATCTTCCGAACCCCTCAATCTTCCCCTATTTTCTAATTCTCTCATTTTCTAATTTGCTAATTTTCTCTGGCTGTCATCGCTTTTTCGTCTCGAACTTTGCCAAAGTTTAATTATGGTATTATTGGCATTATTGGCATTATTGGCATTTCCAGTATTAATGGCATTATGAGCGTTGTTATATTTATAACATCTCCAACTCCCTTTGTATAAAACCTCTTTTTATTTTTATAGAAGCAAAAATGCTCTTATTTTTGCACTTTAATTCAGGATATACAATAAATCAAAAGGTAAAAAGTGATGCACCCTGCACTTAACCAAAGTTTCAAACTTTGAGAATCTCAGAGCCTTTTCAAACAGATATCAAAAATAAATGAACTATGTCAGAAAATAAAAAATCCTTCGGTCAAACACTCAAAACTTTCTCACCCAACTTCTGGGTAGCAAGTTTTCTCCAACTGATGGAACGTTGGGGCTTCTACGGTATCTTTACCCTTCTCCCCTTGTATTTAGTAGCTTCAACTGACCAAGGCGGATTAGGTCTTTCGCATACCGAAAAAGGAAGTATTATAGGCAACGTAACCGCTATACAGTACTTTTTGCCACTCGTTTTTGGCGTGATAGCCGACCGTATAGGCTACAAACTCTCTTTAGTCATTTCTTGTACTATAATGGCGATAGGCTATTACCTAATGGGTGAAGTAAACACCTATTGGTCGATGTATATGATGTTCCTCTTTGCCGCCGTTGGAGGGGGTTTCTTCAAACCCGTTATCAACGGTACCGTTGCCCGCAATACCGATGAAAGCACCAGTACAATGGGCTTCGGTATCTTCTATATGATGGTGAACGTTGGGGGCTTCTTAGGTCCTGCAATGTCGTCTTACCTACGCACTACCCTCGGTTGGCGCATTATCTTTCTGCAAGCTGCGGTGGTAATGGTTATCAACCTGCTGGTAGTTTTATTCTTTTTCAAAGAACCTAAAATGGCACAACGCGACAGCAAACCTATCCTCACCGAAATCAAAGAATCCATAATGCATATTATAGAGGCACTCAAAGACCGTCGCCTTACCATATTGCTCATACTAATGGTCGGCTTTTGGACGATGTTTAACCAGCTGTTCTACACCCTGCCTAATTTTATCGAAGACTGGGTAGATTCCTCCAAAGTAAGTGCGTGGATTAACCATCATTTGCCTTTCTTAGGCACTATTCTCACCGAGAAAGGACAAGTAAAAGCCGAATGGTTCATCAATATCGATTCGTTTATGATTATCTTCTTTCAGGTAGTCGTATCCTATTTCGTAACCAAAATGACTCACGTAAGCGCAATGATTCGCGGTACGATTATCGGAACCATAGGGGTAACGCTTACTTTTATGTTCAATAATGTGTGGTTTACCATTATAGGCACTATGATTTTCTCCATAGGCGAAATGGCTGCTAGCCCTACGCTTTCAGCTTTTATCGCTCAAATCACCCCTAAGGGGAAGGAAGCCCTCTATCAAGGCACTTATTTCTTGCCTGTGGCGGTAGGTAATTATATTGCAGGGCTTATTTCTGGTGATTTATACGAAAAATGGTCTGATAAATATACTTTACTAAAAACCGAACTCACAAATAAAGCCATTACAATGCCCGAAAACCTCACTAAAAAGGAATATTTCGATTTGGCAAGTCAGAAGTTAGGTCTCAGTCAGTCTCAAATCACCGATTTGCTTTGGAATACTTATAACCCGAACAAAATGTGGTATCTTATTTGTGGAATAGGGGTCTTTGCTGCCCTATCACTATATGCCTATAACAAAATAATGGTAAGAAAAGAATCAATTTAATAAATCTAACTTTTTTCTTACTCTTACGTTAAACTCCGCTCTCGTTGCCTTTACCTCTCTGAGAAAGCCATCGAGAGCGGACTTTTTTTCGTCTTACCGTAGCCTTAGATTCGAATAACTGTCGAATAACCTCTTGATTTTTAGCCATATTTCACCTGCCATACCTTTTACCTTTTTCCTTATTTGTTAAATTGCTAATTACGCCGTACCTTTGCACCTTGAAATTAAAAGTTAAACTTAAAAACAAAACACTATGGATTTTTTAAAATTAGCACAAACCCGCTATACTACTAAACATTACAGCTCTCAGCGTGTGAGCGATGAGGATATCGCCAAACTCAAAGAGATATTACGCCTCGCTCCTTCATCTATCAATTCACAGCCTTGGCAATTCGTGTTCATAAGCGATGAGGCTACTAAGGAAGCATTCGCCAAAGCGTCGTTCATCAATGAAGAACGCGTGAAGCAAGCCAGCCATTTAGTGGTGTTTATGGCAAATAGTGCCTTGCCTTCATTTGAGAAAAAACTCGCTAAAGCTGCTACCGAAACAGGACTCAACTTCTATCATAAAGTGCAAAAACCCAAAGGTGATGTAGGACTCTATGCGTGGATAAACAACCAAGTGTACATCGCATTAGGATTTTTTCTCAGTGCGTGTGCTTCTATGGGCATCGATAGTACTCCTATGGAAGGTATTGTCAATACCGAATACGACAAGCTTCTGAATGAACCTCAATACACAACGCTCTTCGCGGTGGCGATAGGCTATCGCGACCCTGAGGACAGCAATCAGTTGCACTTGCGCCCAAAATCGCGCTTGCCGTTAGAAGAGGTAGTAAAGGATTTTAAATTATAATTAGAGTCGTAAACTTTGCCAAAGTTGAGGCTAACGCCTTTATTCATACTTCTTTGTTTGATTTGAATTGATTTGTAAGATTTCTAAGGCGACAGCCTTATCTCTAACACAAATATATGCAACAAAAACGCGACATACGCGCTCTTACTAAGGAGGAACTTCGCGCTTTCTTCGAGAGCAATAGCGATAAACCTTTCCGTGGCAACCAAGTATATGAATGGTTGTGGCAGAAAGGCGTGCATACTTTCGAGGAGATGACCTCACTGCCCAAAGCTACACGCGAGATGCTCAGCGAACATTTTAGCATCAACCATATCAAAGTAGATGTGATGCAGCGCAGTAACGATGGTACGATTAAAAACGCTGTGCGTTTGCACGACGGGTTATTAGTAGAGTCGGTGTTAATTCCTACCGATACTCGCACCACCGCTTGCGTATCCAGTCAGGTGGGGTGTAGTCTCAACTGTTCGTTTTGTGCCACTGCTCGCTTAAAACGTATGCGCAATCTCCTCCCCGATGAGATATTCGACCAAGTAAAGGTAATCGATGAGCAAAGTCGCGCTTTCTTTGGTCGTCCGCTCTCTAACATAGTATTTATGGGAATGGGCGAACCACTGATGAACTATAATAATGTATTGAAGGCAATCGACAAGATTACTTCGCCTGAGGGCTTAGGAATGTCGCCCAAACGCATTACGCTATCCACTTCGGGTATCCCCAAATTGATAAAAAAAATGGCTGATGATGAGGTAAAATTCAAATTAGCTGTATCTTTGCACTCGGCTATCAGTAGTGTACGCACGGGCATTATGCCTTTCAATGAGCAATTTCCACTGGAAGAACTACGCGAGGCTTTGGCATATTGGTATCAAAAAACCAAAAACCGTATTACTTATGAGTACGTAGTGTGGAAGGGTATCAACGACCAGAAGAAGGACGTAGAAGCACTGATAAAGTTCTGTAAGTTTGCCCCTTCTAAGGTAAACCTCATTGAGTACAACCCTATTGATGATGGGGATTTTCAACAAGCCGACCCTAAAGCGCTTGAACTTTACCAAACAATGCTTGAAGAGGCAGGTATCACCGTTACCGTTCGCCACTCCCGTGGTAAAGACATCGATGCCGCCTGCGGACAATTAGCAAATAAAAAGGCCTTAGGAATATTATCTTAAAACCTGTGGACTGAGGGCTAATGCCTATGGTCTGAAACCTATGAATGATATTAAAGACTTTAAAGATTTAATTGTTTGGCAAAAAGCAATGGATCTTGTAGTTGAAGTTTATAACTTAGTTAAGAAACTACCTAAAGAAGAACAATTTGCTTTAAGTGACCAAATGAGACGTGCTGTTATCTCTATTCCAAGTAATATTGCTGAAGGAAGAGGGAGATATTCAATTAAAGAATATGCTCATTTTTTATCTGTCGCCAAAGGTTCAAATGCTGAATTGGAAACACAATTATTGCTTTGTGTAAAAATTAATTATCTAAACAATTCAGATATTGAAAGAGCTTTTGGTTTAATAAAAGAAGTAGGAAAAATGCTTACTTCTTTACAAAAAAGTTTGACAATAAGTAATACGCAATAGTTATATTATCCTACCCCCCCCCTGTGGCCTAAGGCCTAATGCCTATGGCCTAAAAAAGAATGGAAGTATTTTTAATAAAAGCGGCTCAGCTGATTCTGAGTCTTTCAATTTTAGTAGTCCTACACGAATTAGGACATTTTATACCTGCTAAACTCTTCAAAACAAGAGTAGAAAAGTTTTTTCTTTTCTTCGATGTGAAGTTTGCCCTTTTTAAGAAGAAGATAGGCGAAACAGTATACGGCATTGGGTGGCTACCGTTGGGTGGCTACGTGAAGATTGCCGGTATGATTGATGAGAGTATGGACAAAGAGCAAATGGCGCAACCTCCACAACCGTGGGAGTTCCGTTCTAAACCTGCGTGGCAACGCCTTATCATTATGGTAGGTGGTGTAACGGTAAACCTGCTCTTGGGCTTCATTATCTACGCGATGATACTCTTCACTTGGGGGCAAGATCAGCTCAAACCCGAGGGTATTAAGGAAGGTTTTGCAGTAACCCGCACAATGCGTGCTTATGGGTTCCAGAACGGCGATATTGTAACCGCTATTAATGGCAAACCTTTAGAAAGCGTAGCCGATGTAAGTAAATATATCTTGTTGCGCAATACCAGTGAGCTTACCGTAAAAGGACAAGACGGAACTGTGCGTACTCTATCTCTCCCCGATTCTATTGGGAAGATGCTCTATTTACGAGGAGAAACGGCTCCTTTTAGTGTAAAAGTAAAACCTGTTATCGATACAGTAATAGTGGGAATGCCTGCCCAGAAATCAGGTTTACAAAAGGGCGATAAGCTGTTAAACATCAATGGGGAACCTATTTACTATTTCTCCGATGTAACGCCTGCTCTTGCAATGGCTCCTGAGAACACTCCTCTCACTTTTGCTATTGAGCGCAAAGGAACGCCAATGACTCTCAGCGTCCTGCCCGACAGCAATAAAAAAATAGGTATCAGCGGTATGCAAACCGAGGGAGAGGTACAATTTACCCATAAAACTTACAGTTTAGGAGAAGCCCTCAGTCACGGAATTGCATACGGTTACAATGTGCTACACGACTATGTAGCCCAGTTTAAATTTATCTTTACCAAGAAGGGAGCGAGTGAAGTAGGAGGCTTTGGCTCTATAGGAAAACTCTTCCCATCGTCTTGGAATTGGCTCGCTTTTTGGCATATCACAGCCTTCCTATCTATTGCCTTAGCCTTTATGAATATTTTACCTATCCCAGCCTTAGACGGCGGACACGTGGTATTTCTCCTCTACGAAATGGTAACGGGTAGAAAACCGAGTGAAAAAGTATTAGAACACGCCCAAATGGTAGGGTTTGCTATTTTAATAGCCCTTTTGCTATATGCTAATGGTAGCGACCTGTATAGAGCGATATTTAACAAGTAATTAGGTAAGACTTTGCCAAAGTTTCCTGCCCGTGTGGCTCGCACCTTTGGCAAAGTTGAAAAACTTATAGGCTAAATGAAACACATCTACTTCATCATATTATTCTTGAGTTTTGGAGCACTGCAAGCGCAGAGCCTTGAGAAAGTACGCGTTGCCTATACTACGGCTTCCGATAGCAAAGAGAATGCTGTAGCTTTTGTAGAGCTAATGGCTAATGCTCCTACTACCGATGTGGTGCTAAGTGCTTATAAAGGCGCGAGTAAGATGATATTAGCAAAATATGGAGGTAACCGTATTGCTCTGCTCAAAGAGGGCAAACCGCTGTTAGAAAACGCCCTCAAACAGCAACCTCAAAACGCTGAACTTCACCTGATACGCCTTAGTGTGCAAGAACACTTGCCCAAAGTAGTACCCTATCGCAACGACATCACTGCCGATAAGGATTTTATACTCGTACACTACGCTCAGCAAACTCGTGAACTACAAAAGTATATAGCAGGGTTTGTAAAGAAGTCGAAAGTGTTTAACGACGAAGAGAAAAAGAAAATGGGGCTATGAACTATTGCGTTTTAATTCCTACGTATAACAATGCTAAAACCCTCGCTCGTGTGATTGATGGGGTGTTGCGTTATACCTCTCATATTATTGTAGTGAATGATGGTGCAACCGATGCTACTCCCGATATACTCGCTTGTTACCCTGAACTCACTATTATTCATCTTCCTAAGAACAAAGGTAAAGGCAATGCCCTACGTATAGGGTTTGACAAAGCTCGCAATTTAAGCTACGACTATGCCCTTACCATCGACTCCGACGGACAACATTACCCCGAAGATATACCTGTATTTATAGCTACTATCGAAGCTGAAAGCGAACCTACTCTATTGGTAGGTAATAGGAATATGACCCAAGATGGCGTACCTAAGAAAAGTAGCTTCGGACATAAGTTTTCTAACTTCTGGTTTCACCTCGAAACGGGGGTCAATCTCCCCGATACACAATCGGGATATAGGTTATATCCTTTGCAGTACATTCCTAAGAAATATTACACCGAAAAGTTTGAGTTTGAGATAGAGATATTAGTGCGCAGTAGTTGGAATGGGGTACAACTGAAGAATGTACCTATACAAGTGTCGTACGACCCCGAAGAACGAGTTTCGCATTTTCGTCCTTTCCGCGATTTTATGCGTATCAGTGTGCTGAACAGTGTGCTGGTGCTCATTGCGCTTTTCTATATCAAACCGCGTAATTTCTTTAGAGATGCCAAAAAAAAGAGTCTCAAACGTTTTATTAAAGAAGATATATTAGAGAGCGACAGTAGCGATAGTGTGAAGGCAGGTTCGGTAGCATTAGGTGTATTCTTTGGCATTGCGCCTTTTTGGGGATTTCAAACCATACTTACTATTACTTTGGCTGTATTCTTCAATTTGAACAAAACTTTGGCTTTTATTTGCTCGAATGTGAGTATTCCCCCAATGATACCGGTGCTTATTTTCACTTCTCTTAAAATAGGTACTTTTTTTGTAGGGGGCACGATTCTTCCGCAAGGTGACCTCACCACAATGGAATACATCAAAAACAATTTGTTGCAATACTTAGTAGGGAGTTTTACTTTGGCAATTACTGCTTCATTTGTTTTAGGAATGCTTACCTATGGTTTATTAAAAATAAAAAGTAAAAAAGCTTAGATTATTAGACTTCCCTTTTTAATTCTCTCACTACTTCGAGTTCTCTTATTATTTCTTCTGAGGAATCTAACGTTACTAATCGCTGGCGATGTTCTTTAAAATTAGGAATCCCCTTGAAATAATTAGCATAATGCCTGCGCATTTCCAACACTCCTTGTCGTTCACCTTTCCATTCTACCGACCATAACAGATGGTTTTTAGCAGCTTCTACACGATCGGATATAGTAGGGGAGGGGAGAAGCTTTCCCGTTACAAAATAATGCTTTATTTCATTAAATATCCACGGATAACCAATGGCTGCACGACCTATCATTATACCGTCTACCCCGTAAGTATTGCGGTATTCTAAGGCTTTTTCAGGACTATCGATATCGCCATTACCGAAAATAGGAATATGGATACGAGGATTGTTCTTCACTTTGGCAATGTAGCTCCAATCGGAGTGACCTTTGTACATCTGGCTACGGGTACGGGCGTGAATGGTAAGCGCGCTGATACCTACATCTTGCAGACGTTCAACTACTTCTTCTATATTGATACTTTGCTCGTCCCAACCTAAACGCGTTTTTACAGTTACAGGTAGATGGGTACTATTTACGACTGCTTTGGTAAGGCGCACCATCAAATCGATATCTTTCAAAACCCCCGCTCCTGCGCCTTTGCTTACAACCTTCTTTACAGGACAACCAAAGTTGATGTCTACTAAATCGGGGTTTACAGTGGCAACGATTTTAGCTGAGAGCGCCATTGCTTCTTCATCACCCCCAAAAATTTGTATGCCTACGGGGCGTTCATAATCGAAAATATCTAACTTTTGACGGCTTTTAATGGCGTCGCGTATGAGTCCTTCGGAGGAGATAAACTCACTGTAAAGCATATCAGCTCCGTGCATTTTACAGAGGCGACGAAAGGGAGGATCGCTTACATCTTCCATAGGTGCAAGCAATAAAGGGAAATCTCCTAAATCTATGTTTCCTATTTTAGGCAATTTTTTTAATGATTAATTGTTAATGATTAATGGTTAGCGATTAATAATGAAGAAACCTCTTTCTGCCCTCTCTGTGAGGGGAATTAGAGATGCAAAAGCGATACTTCGGGCGAAATCTTACATATTGTTAAATGAATAAATATCCTATTCCCACCCCTACAAAATATTGAGGTTCTGCTTGCCAAAGGGTACGCCCTCCGCTGAGGTCTATTTGAAAATTAGGTTTTAGGAGGTAGGCAAATCCTGCATTGATATTGTGCTCAGGAGCACGCATTCCATTATAGGAAGCGTAATACTCAACAAAGCTCCATAGCTTGTTGTTGGGAGCATAATTGACCTGAGCAGTAACATCTAAATTCTTAAATTGTTCAGAGCTACGAGCACTATAAGCTAATGAAAGCTGGTCGGTAAGAGAGCTTTCGAAAGCTAAACAAGCGTCGAAAGTATAAGTCTTAGCGTCTGTTTTGCTGTATTGCCCATAACCGATGAGTCCCACTGAGGGGATATAGCGCTGTTCCGATTCGTATAAACGCTGTTTTATGCTGAAGGTAGTACTGCTAAAATCGGGGGTACGGAGGTCGAAATCGGCTTCTAAGCGGAGTTCGGTGTTTGTGATGAGTCCGTAGCGTAACATTAGGTTATCACTGCTTTCTTCTTTGCTGAAAACTAAACCATTTTCTATCTGAAACTGACCTTTGGGCAGGGTATATACCCCTTCACTTTGGTCGGGGCGATCGGTGTTGAGGTTTCCATCGTTTTGAGCAACTGCTAATGAGGTGCAACATAAGGCTATTGTAGCCAATAGTAAATTGAGTTTATTCATCTATCTTTTCGTATAAAAAGTTATTAAAAGGAAAGCGAGTGATGTGTATCTCCTTTACCTTTTCGTACACCACCTCACGGAATTCTTCGAGATTATTTTTATTGAGTGCCGAAATGAAGAGTACATCGCGCCCCATTCGTTGCATCCAAGTTTGTTTCCATTCATCAAGAGTGAAGTGTTTTTTAGTGCGCTCGGTAGCCAAATCGTCTTCGGCTATTTCTTCATTGGTATACGCATCAATCTTGTTGAATACCATAATGGTGGGCTTATCGGCGCTGTGAATTTCGGCTAATATTTGGTTTACTGATTGGATATGCTCCTCGAAGTTGGGGTGTGAAATATCGACTACGTGCAAGAGCAAATCGGCTTCACGTACCTCGTCGAGGGTACTTTTAAACGACTCGATGAGCTGGGTAGGCAGTTTGCGAATGAACCCTACGGTATCGCTGAGCAAGAACGGTAGGTTCTCAATCACAACCTTGCGCACGGTGGTATCGAGGGTGGCAAATAGCTTGTTTTCGGCAAAGACTTCGCTTTTGCTTATCACGTTCATTAGGGTTGATTTGCCTACATTGGTATAGCCGATGAGCGCCACACGCACTAATGCTCCGCGATTACTGCGTTGAGTTGCCATTTGCTTATCGATAGCGGTGAGTTTCTTTTTGAGCAGGGCAATACGGTCGCGCACGATACGGCGGTCGGTTTCGATTTCGGTTTCACCAGGACCACGCATACCGATACCGCCTCGCTGACGTTCGAGGTGCGTCCATAATCCCGTAAGGCGCGGTAAGAGGTATTCGTATTGTGCCAATTCGACTTGTGTACGCGAATAGCTGGTTTGTGCACGCTGAGCAAAGATATCGAGAATAAGCCCTGTGCGGTCTAATATCTTTGCTTTGAGAATACGCTCGATATTCTTCTGTTGAGCAGGGGTGAGTTCATCGTCGAAGATGACAGTACCTACCTCATTTTCTTCAACAAATTGCTGTACTTCTTCCATCTTACCGGTGCCGATGAAGGTTTTAGGGTTAGGCACATCAAGCTTTTGGGTGAAGCGTTTGAGCACTTCACCCCCAGCTGTGTAAGTAAGAAATTCGAGTTCGTCTAAATATTCCTTAGATTTTTCTTCGGTTTGTGTTTGATTGATAATTCCTACAAGTACTACTTTCTCGTAGGTAAGATTGATTTGTTCTAACATTCGTTAATCCCATTTGTGGCGAGTGGAAATAGCGTGTTTGCCACTTCCGGTAAAGAACAAAGCTAAAGCACCGAAAAGGAATAGTCCAGGGAGTTCAGGAGCCCAACCACCGTGAGCCGTAACTGCGGTAATTTGACCTCCATACGCCAAAAAGAGCGTACTAATTCCGCCGAGTACCATTATAAGAGCAGCTAAACGGGTTCGGAAGCCTAATACAATCATTATAGGAGCGATGATTTCGCTAAGATATACCCCATAGGCAATGAAGGTGGGAAGACCTTTGGCTACTAAGGTACTTTGAACATATCCAAAGGCATCGGCGTGTAGTAATTTGTTGATGCCGTGAGGAAGCATAAGCAAGCCTATGGTAAGGCGGAGGACGAGGAGTCCAAAATCTTTGTTTTTCATTTTATAAAAGGGTTTTTAAGTTTACGGGGGCAAAGATAGAGAATAATTAGCAAATTAGCAAGTTCGTAGCACAACAGGCAGAGAAAATTAGCAAATTAGAAAATGAGAGAATTAGAAAATAGAGGAAGATTGAGAGGTTCGGAAGGAAACGAAAAAGTTCGGAAGAGAGTTGAGAGGGGTTTTGATGAAAAAAGGCTATAAGGAGGGTGGGGTTAGCTTATAGAGAGCTTATAGGAAGCTTATACGAATCTTGGACGATTGGTATAGAAAGGGTATATAAGTTATTGATTTATACTGCAATACAGCAAGGCTAAAAATGTTAAAAACGGGGTTTCGAGGCGAAAGAAAGAGGAAGAGGTGATAGGCCTTAGGGCATAGACACTAGGGGATAACCTCCTCCTTTACACATACTCCGCTCTCGCGGTGCACATACCCAGCTGTCGCTGGCTACCTCAATGAGGGGGAATGTGGCGAGTCGTTTATTTGGTAAGCCCCCGAACCCCCGAAGGGGGGCAAGCTGGAAAAGGTGACAAACCTCTCTCCTTACACATACTCCGCTCTCGCAGACTTCCGTTCAAAGAGGGAATGTGGTAACGGAAAAGAGAAGAAATGACGATTGACGAATGATGAATGACGGAGGTAATGTGAGGTTATAGCGCGATGGGCGGGTGGAAAATTAGAGATTGTCTGATAATTGAAAAAAAATTACTACTTTTGCCGAACTTTTCACAGACGAATAATAGCAAAATTAAACACTATGCGAACTCTTGTTATAGGCGATATACACGGTGCTTTACGCGCTTTGGTGCAGGTGCTTGAAAGGGCTGATATACAAGCTGATGACTACCTTATTTTCCTTGGTGATTACGCTGATGGTTGGAGTGAGACTCCTGAGGTGATGGATTTTCTCATCGGATACCAAAAGAAACAGCGTTGTTTGTTCCTCAGAGGGAATCACGATGCGCTTTGCCGTGAGTTTCTTTTAGGAAAAGAGATGGATACTCTTTGGCGTTTGCACGGAGGAAAAGCTACTGAAAAGGCTTATCGGAATGTTTCGGCAGAGCGCAAAAAGGCTCATATTGATTTTATAAACTTGCTTGAAAATTACTACTTGGATAGCAAAAATAGGCTTTTTCTTCACGCGGGATTTACTAATTTGCGGGGGATTGCTCACGAGCATTTCGAACAGATGTACTATTGGGATAGAACGCTTTGGGAACTTGCTTGTAGCGTTAGTCTTCCTAAAACGGATAAGTACTATCCTAACCGTTTGAAACTCTATAATGAAATTTATATAGGACATACACCTACCACGCGCTTGGGCACTGATAAACCTCTTATTTTCAATGGGGTAGCAAATGTAGATACAGGAGCGGGCTTCAAAGGACGCCTTACGGTTATGGATATTGAAACGAAGGAATATTGGCAGAGTGAGCCTGTTTATAAACTGTATCCAGAAGAACAAGGACGCAATCAATAAAATATTAAAAAATGAAGAAGTTTATTATATACCTACTGTTGTTACTGCCGATGTGTGGTGTAGCACAAGAACAATTGCAAAATGAAAGTGCTATTTTTAAAGCTATTGAAGCGAAATTTAAGCTAGACAGACGTCAGTTGTATTGGGCACTTTATACGGAGCGAGGGCTAAAAGAAGATACGATACATAGGCTCGTGGTTTTTCCTTTAAAGAAAAGAAGTAAGGACAAGATGCTTTATGATGCTTATGTTGTTTTGTACAATCTTCAGAAACAGATGATAGATAACTACTACATAGGTGAAGGTGAATGGGAAGACAGTGATAGAGGGCGCTTACAGGGTTTGGAAGTGGCATCTCAGACGCCTCTGTTGGGGAAGAAAGCAATTGCTTATCAGGTGAGGGTGTTTTTCTCGAATGCCGATGGAAATAAGCCTATGGGCTCAGAGGTGCTCACCTATTTCATTACTAAAGGGAAGAAGTTGCAAAAAGTGTTAAGCACTGATATATTTTCTTATACGGCTGATATTTCGGGGGGAGGAACTGCAAAAACTCCTTGTGAGGGAGAAAAAAAAGAGATGAGTAGTAAATTGCATATTTCAGAGCATAAGCTGCGAGGTTTCTATACCATAGAGGAGACACGTGTTACTAAGTATATAAAAATAGAGCGTGATGCGGAAGGATTTTGCACTGAAAGGGTGGTTGATAGTAAAGAAGATGTAATACAGATGCAATACAAAAAAGGGAAATATCAACCACAATAATTGCTATAACGATGAAAAAAACGGTGAGTTTTATAGGGCAAATAAAGAAATATTGAAAATTTATAAAGTTAGTAATCAATTAGTTGTATAAATATTTAAAATTTTCTTAAAAAAAACTCTCAAAAAATTTGCTAGTTTGAAAAAACGCCGTACCTTTGCACCCGCAAATGAGACGATAAGGCACATTTGTAGGGGGTATAGCATACGCCTAAAAGAAAAGAAACAACACGTACATTGACATAATGTTGTACAGCACAAAGAAGATTTAAAGAATTGAGTGAAACCTGAAGTCAATAACTTGAAGATCGGTTAGAAGATATAAAAGAATTTAACGATGAAGAGTTTGATCCTGGCTCAGGATGAACGCTAGCGGCAGGCCTAACACATGCAAGTCGAGGGGGAAGTTACTTTCGGGTAACAGAGACCGGCGTACGGGTGCGTAACGCGTATACAATCTGCCTTTCACTGGGGGATAGCCCGAAGAAATTTGGATTAATACCCCATAGTATAGTAGTGTGGCATCACACAACTATTAAAGCCTTGGTGGTGAAAGATGAGTATGCGTTCTATTAGCTAGTTGGAGAGGTAACGGCTCCCCAAGGCGATGATAGATAGGGGTTCTGAGAGGGATGTCCCCCACACTGGTACTGAGATACGGACCAGACTCCTACGGGAGGCAGCAGTGAGGAATATTGGACAATGGTCGGAAGACTGATCCAGCCATGCCGCGTGCAGGATGAAGGTCTTATGGATTGTAAACTGCTTTTGTAAGGGAAGAATAAGGACTACGTGTAGTTTGATGACGGTACCTTACGAATAAGCATCGGCTAACTCCGTGCCAGCAGCCGCGGTAATACGGAGGATGCGAGCGTTATCCGGAATCATTGGGTTTAAAGGGTCTGTAGGCGGGCTAATAAGTCAGAGGTGAAAGCGCTCAGCTCAACTGAGCAACTGCCTTTGAAACTGTTGGTCTTGAATGGTTGTGAAGTAGTTGGAATGTGTAGTGTAGCGGTGAAATGCTTAGATATTACACAGAACACCGATAGCGAAGGCATATTACTAACAATTAATTGACGCTGATGGACGAAAGCGTGGGGAGCGAACAGGATTAGATACCCTGGTAGTCCACGCTGTAAACGATGGATACTAGCTGTTTGGTTTAAGGATTGAGTGGCTAAGCGAAAGTGATAAGTATCCCACCTGGGGAGTACGTTCGCAAGAATGAAACTCAAAGGAATTGACGGGGGCCCGCACAAGCGGTGGAGCATGTGGTTTAATTCGATGATACGCGAGGAACCTTACCAAGGTTTAAATGGGGACTGACAGGGGTAGAGATACCTTTTTCTTCGGACAGTTTTCAAGGTGCTGCATGGTTGTCGTCAGCTCGTGCCGTGAGGTGTCAGGTTAAGTCCTATAACGAGCGCAACCCCTGCCATTAGTTGCTAACGAGTAGAGTCGAGCCCTCTAATGGGACTGCCGGTGCAAACCGAGAGGAAGGTGGGGATGACGTCAAATCATCACGGCCCTTACATCTTGGGCTACACACGTGCTACAATGGCCGTTACAGAGAGCAGCCACTGCGTGAGCAGGCGCGAATCTATAAAGACGGTCACAGTTCGGATCGGAGTCTGCAACTCGACTCCGTGAAGCTGGAATCGCTAGTAATCGGATATCAGCCATGATCCGGTGAATACGTTCCCGGGCCTTGTACACACCGCCCGTCAAGCCATGGAAGCTGGGAGTACCTGAAGACGGTTACCGCGAGGAGCTGTTTAGGGTAAAACTAGTGACTGGGGCTAAGTCGTAACAAGGTAGCCGTACCGGAAGGTGTGGCTGGAACACCTCCTTTCTAGAGTACCGATTCATTGACGCATTAGGAATCAACAGATTCTTTAAATCTTGCTGGCAACAAAATAAAATTTGCAAATTTGCTAATTTACAAATTTGCTAATTGAATAAGCAGTCTCATAGCTCAGCTGGTTAGAGCGCTACACTGATAATGTAGAGGTCGGCAGTTCGAGTCTGCCTGGGACTACAAGCAAAAGAAGGAAATTTCTAGGAGCTGAAGAGAGACGAATAGCGTAAATCGTAATTCGTAATTCGTAACTCGTCATTAAGCACGGGGAATTAGCTCAGCTGGCTAGAGCACC
>NZ_JBPRKH010000022.1:0-48746 GCF_051417515.1 Capnocytophaga sp. G1920 | reverse complement strand
AATAAAATGTAAAAGTCTATGACACTGATAGAAATGTTATCTAGTATAGAGGATACTAGAAAAAGACGCGGTATCCGCCATAAAATGCCTAACTTCCTGATTATGTGCCTAACAGCAATAATGTCAGGTTATACTGGTTATCGAGAAATAGGCCGTTTCCTCAAAGAAAACCAATGGGAGTTTAAAAAGTATCTAACTTTCTGTAAAGTACCTACATATGGCTCTATTAGAAGGATATTTATGGAAATTGATTTTGATGATTTTGCCCAAAAATTCAATCAGTGGACTGCCCAATTTTTACCAATGTGTCAAGGTGAAACACTTGCTGTTGATGGAAAGGCTATTGCAGGAACTATTAAAGACACTCAAAATAACTATCAGAATTTTGTTTCATTGATAAGTGTTTTTGCTTCACAAAGAGGCATTGTATTAGCTTGTGATAAATTAGAGAACAAAAAAGAATCTGAAATTTATACCGTTCAAAGACTCTTACAAGCCTTAGACATTCAAGGTGAAATAATCACTTTAGATGCCTTACATTGTCAAAAAAACTCTTGAAACTATTATAAAGTCAAAAAATGACTACATAGTACAAGTAAAAGGTAATCAAAAAAAGCTTTTTGAGCAAATAAAAGCAAATGTTGCTACAAAAAAGTATTTAATGCACACTTACCAAGAGTGTTCTTTGCTAAGAGGTCGTGATGAATTGCGTATTACCAAAGTTTATAAAAATTTAGAGGGTATTTCTCCTGAATGGTTTGGTATAAAGCGAATTATAGAAACAACACGTTATGTCAAAACAAAGAAAGGTCAGACAATAGAGATAGTTTACCATATTAGCAGTGTAGCTAAGAATAAGGCTGATTTCTTTGCTAATCACATACGTTCTCATTGGGGTATAGAAAATCGTTTGCACTGGGTGAAAGATGTACAAATGAAAGAGGACAAGAGTAAGACTAAATCAGGTAATGCTCCTGAGAATCTTTCAATAATGAGAAATATATCAATTAACCTATTTCGTCTTAATGGAAAAGACTCTATCAAGTCAGCTATGGAATGGAGTATCATTAATTTCAAAGAACTTATGAATTTAATATATTATAAATCAAACATTTGTAACTCTATGTAACAGCCCTGCTTCCGAAGGGAAGGGGGCAAGCCACAAAGACTACTTTTTTATGAGAAAACATCTAATATTTTCTACTATTGTGAAGTTTATTCTCAAGATATATAGGTTGTTGTTTTTAAATGTGAATGTCGTGACAGAGCAACTTAGTATTGATACCTATTAGCTTGATGGACAAAGCTTATTTGAAGGGAGAGCGAAGTTAAAGCGAACCTAAGACGAAGGTAAGACGAACAATGAATGTACAAAAGATAGAGATAGCCTGAAGCTAAGAAGAAACTTTTATGTGGCAAAAGAAGTTATTTGAGATCAGAAATTGATAAATGACCTTTCATTTAAATTTGTTAATTTACTGAGTTATTTTTATTTTTGTCGTCTTAAATAGGTGCGTTTCTTGGGGCTCGTGCCTAAAAATGCAATGCTTAAAGAAATACAAGCTCTAAAAAAAACGGCTTTCCATACCGCTACAAGAAGCCTCAGCTTTGTTCAAGCAAACTGAAGACAATCTTAAAGGGGCTAATGGCGTAGGGAAATATATAAGATGCTGAAAAATGAACCTGAATAAACTCATAAATTCGCGACTCTTGAACGTTACTATTGATAAAGTGATCAAAGTCAAAGAATATAACCTATTCTTAGGTTTTGTCGTAATAACAATAGCACTTTTTGTTTTCTTTATAGTGGCTATCGTTGTAATGGTAGTAGGGATACCTATTCTTTGGTTAGTGAATTTGTTTAAGAAATAAAATATGTATTGCAAAAGAATCGTAAATTACCAAGGAGAGAAATCTTCTTTGCAAACGATTTTCAAACAAGTAGCTAAAAAATGTTTAATTTGTTGTAATTTGTTCAATTGCTGAGGTGGTTGTCTCATTCATTTTTTACTCAAAAAACAAAGAGCCCGAAACGGGACGCTTCGGGCTCTTCTATATATTATACTATTCTTCTAATCAAGTAGATACGACACGAAGCATTACCTTGCAAAAAGGTAAAACTGATACAATATGTAACTTGACATAGGTCATTTTTCTTCGTGTATATCTTTATTTAGTTAAACAAATGTTTTTGAAATCGGGGGCAAAGGTGTGACTATTTTTTGAATATGCAAGAAATAGACTATTATTTTACCTAAATGAATTCATCGGCTTCTTTATTGGCGACCAAACGGAAGCCTTCGCCGTGAATGTTTAGGATTTCCACTTTGTCGTCCTTTTTCAAGAGTTTACGCAGTTTTGCGATATATACGTCCATACTGCGAGAGGTGAAATAGTTGTCGTCTTTCCATATTTTGGAAAGGGCTAACTCACGTGACATAAAATCATCGGTGTGTAAGGCGAGCAAACGCAAAAGTTCATTTTCCTTAGGGGAGAGTTTTACAGGTTCTTCGTCCTTATATTTGAGAATACGCAATTTGGTATTGAGGAAGAATCTTCCTATTTCGAACTCAAACTTATTGTCGTCTACCATTGTTTCGATGTTTTTACGTTGCAAAATTGAACGTATTTTCATCAATAGGATTTCGGAGTCGAAGGGTTTGTTTAGGTAGTCATCAGCTCCTGAGCGATAGCCTTTTATCACGTCTTCACGCATTGTACGAGCTGTAAGGAAGATAATAGGTATTTTCTCATCTTTCTCACGAATTTCTTTGGCTAAAGTAAAACCGTCTTTATAAGGCATCATCACGTCTAAGATACACATATCGTATGTTGTTTCTTTCTTAAACTTTTCGAAGCCTTCCATACCGTTTTTAGCTAAGGTAACGTCGAAGCCACTCATTACCAAATAGTCTTTTAGTACAGTGCCGAAGTTGGGGTCATCTTCTACTAAGAGAATATGTTTATTGTCCGTAGAAGCATTTGAACTGTAATAGTTTCCGTCTGTATTCATTTTTTTATTGTTTTAGGCAATTATGAATTGAATTGTTAATTTCTTAAATTATATTACCGGCAATTTGATAAAGAAGGTACTACCTTTTCCTTTGTCGCTTTCTACATTGATGCTTCCTTGATGGTATTCTACGATACTTTTCACGTAAGCAAGCCCTAACCCGTGTCCTTTTACGTTGTGTAAATCGCCAGTGTGTTCTCTATAAAACTTGGTAAATACGTGTTTCATAGCCTGTCTGCTCATTCCTTGTCCTCTGTCTTTTACACGTATTAGTATTTTATTCTTTATATTTTCAGTATAAATGTCTATTTCGGGGGCATTAGGTGAGTATTTGATAGCATTTTCAATCACATTCACAAATACATTAGTAAGGTGTGATTTGTTTGCTGATACATCGCCGTTTTCTGCTAAAAAGTGAGTGCGCAGTACGCCTCCACGTTCGTCGAGCATTACTTGTAGGTGCCCTATGGCATTACTTATAAGTTCGTGCACGTCCAAGGGCTCCCGCTCTAAATGCAAGTTTCCTTTTTCGAGACGTGATATTTGTAAAATGTTTTCTACCTGAGCCAGCATTCGCTTGTTTTCCTGTTTGAGTATTTTTACATACCCTTTTATTTTCTCGGGGTCGTGCAGGGCAACAGGTGTTTTGAGACTGTCGAGCACTAAGTTCATAGTGGCAATAGGTGTTTTGAACTCGTGCGTCATATTATTGATGAAATCAGTTTTGATTTCGGAAATACGACGCTGAGTGATGAGCTGGTGGAAGGTAACCACAAACACACCTATAACTATTAGTAAAAAGACTACCGATAGGGTTGCGACCCCTATTACTGATGATAGTACATAGCGCTCTCGCTGAGGGAATACTACTGCTAATTCATATACTGAATCATCGGAGCTATTGCCTCCAAAAAGCAAGGTGCGGTATTCCTTAGTTTCATTAGGGTCAAAGTACTTAGAGTGTATCTTCGATAAGATATTGCGGTTATACACGGCAAACTCGAAAGGTAAATTCAAGCCTCTTTTTTTGAGTTTCTGCTCTAAGAGTGTGTTTATTTGGCTTACAGACACTCGTTCGCTAAGGGTTTGTTGTCTTATGATACTCTTAAAAGATTCTTCTATCATTAAGCGCTCAATCTCGGGTAATTCACTTAGCTTTTCGTAGGCTTTTATGATAGGCAACTGTTTGTTATCTATATTATTACCTCTGTTGATATGCTGAAAACTTTCTCTGTTTGTATAGTTCTTTAAGGTAAAAGAATCGGAGAGTTTCAAATCATCAATGAGTACAGGGTTGCGCAGATTGGTAGCTAAAGCGTAATCTTCCTCTAAAATACCGTGTTTATAAATAAAGGTCTCTTTGCTTAGTTTGTTTTCTTGCACATAGATAAACTCTCGCAGATGACTGTCTTTGAGTTTTAAGGTGCTATCGTTCTCGCGCAAATAGATAATTTGAGCTACGTATTTATCGACTTCATCTTGCTCTATTTGTTTAGCTACATTATTGAGTACCTGCTGAATAGAATAAGTAAAAGCTTCTTCTTTATTGTCGATAGCTGATTTAATCCAATACCCTTGTATGACAATAATTCCTACAAGAGAAAGGCTTATGAGCACTACTGCGAGTATGTATAATCGCTTATTCATCGGGCAAAGTTAAAACAAATATTTTATATAAAAAACAAATTCTCTTAAAAATTTAACAAAAGATTAAGGAGTACCCTTTTTAAGAAGGCTAAAATACTGTGGTTTTTCTTTTATAAATCCTTGTTTTTACTAAGGAAGAGAAGCGACAATGTTAATATAATACCAAAAATGTCAAAAATGCCAAAAATACCGATGAGAAAATTAGGAAATAAGAAAATTAGGAAATAAGAAAATTAGGAAATAAGAAAATTAGGAAATGAGAAAATTAGGAAATTAGCAAATGGGTAGTGATAAAAAAGGTTTTTTGACGGGTCTGACTTGTCGGACAAATCGGACTAGTCTGAGTTATCGGAGAAAAACGAAAAATATAAAAAGTGAGTTAGGAGAGTTTTTGTTGAAAAAAGGGTGTAAGAAGGGTGGGGTTAGCTTATAGGGAGCTTATAGGAAGCTTATACGAATCTTGGACGATTGGTATAGAAAAGGTGTATAAGTGATTGACTCATAGCGTAATACAGCGACATGAAAAATGTTAAAAATAGGGTTTCGAGGCGAAAGAAAAAGAATCCTCTCCCCGACCCTCTCCCAAGGAGAGGGGGAAGGTAGTGACGGAAAAGTGTGAGCTACACAGGCAGGTGCGAACCGTACGGGCAGGTGCAAGTCGCACGGTCAATGAAGAATGAACGAAGAATGAACGAAGAATGAACGAAGAATGAACGAAGATAAGGTAGAGATAAGACGAAGACAAGATAAAGATAAGAATGTTTGAGAAGAGAGGATTGCTCAATGAAAGATGGGGTTTTTGAGGGGATATGATGTGATTATGATAAAAAAGTGAGGTAAAAAGTTTGTATATAAAAATAAAGTTGTATCTTTGCACCTTGAAAAATGAACAATTGATTACTAAACTTGTAGAAAATGAGAAAGTTAAAAGAATACGATATTTCTTTTGCAGGCTTAAAACAGGGGAGACATCAATTTGTTTATGAGATTGACAAAGCGTTTTTGCAACTGTTTAATTTTGACGAGGTGAATGATATTCATCAGCAAGTAATCGTTGATTTAGACAAGAAGAGCAACTTGTTGGAACTGCATTTTCACAACAGGGGTACTGTGAATGTGAATTGTGATGTTTCTAATGAGCCTTTTGACTTGGCAGTAGAAGGAACACTTTTTTTGGTGGTGAAGTTTGGTGAAGAGTATAATGATGACGATGAAGAAATCTTGATACTTCCTCACGGAGAATACCAACTGAATGTGGCACAATATATATATGAACTTATTGTGTTGTCAATCCCTGCTAAGCGTGTACACCCTGATGTTTTGAATGGGACGATGCACTCGGCGGTATTAGATAAATTGGAAGCACTTGCTCCAAGAGAGAACCACAATGCAGTGACTATAGACCCGCGTTGGGAAAGTTTAAAGAATTTAATAACAGATAAATAATATAAAGATTTAAGTAATGGCACATCCTAAGAGACGACAATCAAAAACAAGAAGAGATAAGAGAAGAACCCACGACGTAGCGGTAGTTCCTCAAATAGCAAAAGATCCAACAACTGGTGAAAACCATTTGTATCACCGCGCACACTGGCACGAAGGTAAATTGTACTATCGTGGGCAGGTGCTTGTGGATAGTACAGAAGAAGCAAAATAGCTTTGCTTCATTTGATTTTATAAGATTATAAAAAAAGAGAACAATATTAATATTGTTCTCTTTTTTGTTTTATTTACTAAAAACTTTGACAAAGGTCGTAGCATAACCGTAGCACGACAAGCGATTAAAATTTTGGCAAAGTAATACTGATTGTAAAATGATTGTACTGTGAATTAGCTTTTTTGGGTGTCTTCTTGAGCGTCTTCTTCTAAGAAACCTTTGGCTAATAGAAGGTTGTACCATTGGATTATTTTCTTAATATCGCTGGCATACACACGGTCGCGGTCGTAATTAGGGAGCACTTGAGAGAAATACTCTTCGAGAGTAGCTCCATCGGATTTTGGAGAGATACGCGCTTCTTTTCCTTCTTCAAAGTTCTTCATATTAGTAAAAACTTCGGTGAGAGGCACTTCTTTTTCGAATGTATAAATTGCGATTTCAGATAATAGGCTCACGTTGTTGCGAATGCCTACTGATATACGCTTACCATCGGCTAACGAAGTGGCTAAGAAGCCAGAACGCGTTTGAGTTTCTAAGTGATATAAACCAGGTTTGCCAGAAATGGCTAATACTTTTGTTAGATTCATTGTATTTATTTAAGAGTTAAAAAGTTAAGAGTTAAAAGTTATGAGTGTCACTAATTATAATTGTAAATTAGTGTACTATCTTTTGTTTTTGGCATCAAAGAATTTCATTCGGTAGTCTACTTTTACCTTTCCTTTACTGATATTAGCCAGCTTGCTTTTGATGAGTTGGCGTTTAAAAGAAGAGAGTTTATCGGTGAACAGAATGCCTTCGATATGGTCGTATTCGTGCTGAATGATACGAGCAGCGAGTCCGCCAATGGTAAGTGTTTGCTTATTAAAGTCTTCATCAAAGTACTCGATGGTGATTTGCTTGTGCCTGCTAACATCTTCTCGTACGCCAGGAATACTGAGGCACCCTTCGTTGAAGTTCCAAGTATCGCCTGTTTCTTCTACTATTTTGGCATTGATAAAAGTTTTTTTGAAGCCTTTTAAGAAAGTTTGCTCGTCTTCTGAAAGCTCATCGTCATCGGCGAAAGGAGATGCATCTACTACGAACAAGCGTATAGAGAGACCTACCTGAGGAGCAGCGAGCCCCACGCCATAAGCGGCATTCATAGTGTCGTACATATTAGCAATCAGTGTTTTGAGTTGAGGATAATCGGGGGGGATTTCAGTTCCTACCTTTCTGAGCACTGGGTCGCCATAAGCAATAATAGGTAAAACCATTGTGTTTTAATTTGTTTATCGGGCGCAAAGGTAAGAATAATTTGGAAATTAGCAAATGAGGAAATGAGAGAATGAGAAAATGTGGAAATGAGAAAAGTTTGTTGTATCTTTGCACCAGAAAGAAAAGCTACACAGTTATACCGTGTAGTGTTTTTCCTTTTTTAGGGGAGAATGGAGAGAAAAACTCTTAATAAAACGCTTTTTTATTTAACAGAATACAAAATGCACAACAAGAGAGTGTAAAAGACGCTATCTGTTGATTTGCAATATATTTAATGTGTAAAAAGGTAATTTGTATTGTGTAGCACTATGTTAAATAATGTTAAATATTTGTGTAGTGTGTATTATATAAAATAAATATCTTACTTTTGCGTTTGAAGAGAGAGGTGTAACTATTATACAAAAAGATATATGAGACACCTTTATATATTATATAAAAATAAATTAAGGTTGGGAGAAACCTCCCCCTTGCCCCCTCACAGAGGGGGCAATTGTAGCGGTGGTTACTATGCACGAGCAGTAGGAGGTTTACTTTTTGACATTTGATTTACATATTTAGGATTTCAAGCAACAATATTAATAATTTCACTATTGCTATACTGCAATAGCATAAATACAAACATAACTTCCATATGAAAAAGTTATTACTATTACAATGTTTCTTTTGGGCGACCCTCTCAGTTGCCTTTGGGCAGAATTATATTCCTTTTGGTATTCGTTACCAAGGTACCGTAAAAGGGGATATGATTGTGGTGGGAAATACTATTCTTAGTCCACAGGGCAATCAAGACTATACAGGTACGCACGGTGATAATTCACGCATTGATATGAAGTATATCAATGTGGTGCCTGAGTCGGGGGTGTTTAACTCGAGTTCGGCAACTGTGCTCGACCCTAATCCTGCATCTACCTGTAAAAAGGTAGTGAGAGCTTATTTGTATTGGGCAGCCACTTATACCAAAGAACGACTCAATAATCAAATGAGTCCTCGCTTAGAGAGAAGTAAGTTCAAGAATGTAAAATTTAAAGTAGGTTCGGGGGCTTATCACGATTTGGTGGGAGAACAAGTATATGATGGTTATGATATAGTTAGTACTATTGATAATAATGATTCCAATGCACAACGCGCTTATGTATACCGTTCTGAAGTGACCAATTACCTCAATGGTACTATTGCTAATACCTATACTGTAGGGAATATACAAGCGCCCAAAGGTAATGAAAAAACAGGGGTAGGTTATGCCGCTGGTTGGACGCTTGTAATAGTATATGAGGATTTGACTCGTGAAGCGCGTAATATAACTGTGTTTGACGGTTTTTCAGTAGTGAATAAATATAATAATCCTACTATTGACATTTCAGGGTTTAAAACGGTACCTACAGGACCTGTAAAAGCTAAGATAGGCTTTGCTGCTTTGGAAGGTGAGTTAGGAATTAAAGGAGACCAGCTCACAATGATAAGAAGAGATGGCGTTTATGAAGCTCTTACAGCACCCGGTCGACCTTCTGATAACTTCTTTAATAGTACTCTTACAAATGAAAGTGGCATTAATCCTCATCGTAGACCTGCTTCTACCAACTTATTAGGATTTGATGCAGGGATTTTTGAGTTAGCCAATAGTGGCAAAACTTTTTTAGATAATAATAGTACTTCCACATCTTTTAGACCCTATTCAAACCAAGACGCATACTATCCTTTTATGTTTGCTTTTAACGTGGAAGTGATAGCGCCCCATATTGTAATGGAGAAACGCGTGCTCAGCAGCGCAGGAGCCGATATTACAGGGCAAAATGTGCAAATGGGTCAGTCGTTACGTTATAAAATACGTTTCCGAAACATAGGTAATGACGATGCAAAAGATGTAGAGATTACTGATATACTTCCTGTAAACTTACAAGATTTTGATGCTACAACTGCGAATATCTCTGTACCTTCAGGGGTAACCTATACCTATGTAGCTGCTTCTCGTAAACTTACTTTTAGAATACCTGAAAATTTGGTAAAGAAAGGAAGTGTTGTACAAGAGCTTTCTTTTGGTGTAAAAGTAGTGAACGATTGTAACAAATGGCGTGATGCGTGTTCTAATGTAGTAGAGAATAGAGCCTCAGCAAGTTATAAAGGAGTGTCTAACTCAACATCTACTCCGTTGAAAGCAGGTAGCTTCAATACACAATTTACGGCTTGTAACGGTGGGGTAGAAGGTCCTTCCAATTTTATTGTAAAGCTTGATTTTACTAATTGTATGTTTAAAGCCACTACGGTATTGTGTGAGCGCACAGTTACCTTGGAGGCAGGAGCTAACTTTGACTCTTACAAATGGGAAAAAGTAGGTGGAGGTACTATAGGAGGTAACTCACGCACCTTAGTAGTAACTGAGCCAGGAGTTTACAAAGTAACGAAGACTAAAGCAGGTTGTGCTACAATGTACGAAGAGCATACTGTGAACCCTAATGCTTATGCTAATGCAGTACACCCTATTAAAGATTTGCTTTCGAAAGGGAAACTAAATGGTGAGGTGTACATCTGTGCAGATACAGGGGGTACTGAGTATCCACAAGTGTATTTGTGCGGGGGTAGTACTACAGTGCCTGTAAGTCTTAGAATTACGGGGGCTACTGCTTATCAGTGGCAAAAATTAGGCTCTTGTGGAGCTTTACCACCTACCCTAAGCAAAGAGTGTCCGCCTTCTAACGACAACTACAACTGTAACTGGACAGATATAGGGAATAGTGGAGACATTACTTTGCGAGATGAAGGAGTATACCGTTTGGTAGTTACTTATGGCAACTGTGTGTCGCCTTATTACTATTTCCGTATTACCAAAAACAATGTAGACCCACAATTGGTAGGTCGAGACCTTATTTGTAATAAAAACGGTAGTATTACTGTAAATGGGGTGCCAGCAGGATATGAATACGGTTTGAAGAAAACAGGTTCTACTAGCTGGGTGAAAGACTATCAAAGCAGTAATGTATTTGATATAGCAACTCCAGACAACTATACCGTGTACGTACGCCAAGTGCTTACCACTACCATTACTACAAAACCTTGTATTTTTGAAAAATCAATACAAATAAACAAACGAACTCCTGCGATGACTGCCAGCGTTACACCTATGGCTTGTAGCACTAATAAAGGCGGTATACGCGTACAACTTAGTGGTAACCCTTATCCACCTTTTACTTATACTATTCGCAATAACAACGCTACAGGTGGAGTGGCTTATACTACGGTTACCAATACTACCGACTTAAATATTACTAACCATTTTACTGCTGGTAATTACTATATAGAGGTAACGAGCCCAGATGGTTGTAAATTTACTACTAGTGTGCGCATTGATAAAGTGCCAGACCTTAAAGCTACGGCTTCGGTGTTGCGACACTTGAGTTGTGGTACTGCTATAGTGCGTGTAACTGCGACGGGCGGTAAAACTAACAGACCTAATGGCTATGGCTATAGTAACGATGGAGGAGCTTCCTACCAAAATAACTTTGCAAATAGTTATTACGACTTTACCTTTACCACTGCAGGGGTGAAAAACTTCAAGGTGATAGACGATAATGGCTGTATTGCTGAGGCTTCGGCTACTGTAAATACCTTGCCTACACCTGCTATTACAGCCAGCTATACCGTACAAAACTGTGGAGATAAAGCAAAGATAACTATTAATGAACCTACTAATGCTTCCAGCTATAACGTATTACAATACAGTATAGACGGAGTGAACTTCCAATCAGGGCGTGAGTTTCCGAACTTACAAACAGGCAAGAGCTATACTCCTGTATTGCGCTATGGTAACGGAGGAGCAGGAGCTTTGTGTACAGTTACAGGAGCCACTATTACTATTCCTACTTTTGTGGGAGGTAACCTTATCGCCTCAGCAGGGGTAGAAGAATTGGTAGGTTGTGACACAGGAGTTAATGCCGGTAAAGCCCTTGTTCGTTTCTCGAACGTACAAGGTGGGAAACAACCTTATGAATTTAACTTTGGTGATGGTAACTGGACTACCGATAAGAAAAAATGGATGTCACCAGGCACCTATAATATGGCAGTACGCGATGCAATAGGTTGTACTCGTGAAAACATAAAGGTAACTGTAGCCCCAAGAATTCCAGAACCTACCTTTACTCCTTCGCAAATTACTTACGACTGCCAAGGACGCGGTTCTCTTACGATTACTAATAACAAAAATAATTACAAATATAAATATTACGTAGACGGTCAGCCTACCACTGATAATAACTTTAAGAATCTTACACCAGGCGTACATACTATTACTATTGAGTATGCTGATACGAACCCTCTTACCAAAAACGTACTCTTTTTTGAGGACTTCGGTACAGGACGCAATGGTGGTAATGAATATATTAACAAGAAATACTATCTTGAATTGCAAGATGGTTCAATGCCTAAGAATGGTTATGGACAAACATGGGCTGATGGAACGAACCACGAAGGCTTACGTCTTGCTGATGGTGAGTATATTGTTACTCAAAAGCAAAATCCTAATAATCCTGCTTGGTGGCAACCTAATGACCACACAGGGTTAGCCAATGGTCGTATGTTCTTTGTGAACATCGGTAATGTATTAGGGACTGAGGGAGCTATTTTGTATCAACGTCCTATTAGAGACTTGATAGCAGGTAAAGAAGTAAAATTCTCGGTAGCCTTGATGAATTTATTAGGCTTTAATGACACTCGCTACCCAGGAGGAGCTCCAGATTTGGCCATAGAACTTTATACTGACCAAGCTGCTGTAGATGCCAAGAGCCCTCTTGTTTCAGTGCGTATTGACCCCCGTATTCGTGGTTCTAAAGGTCCTAATATTAATGATTGGACAGTTTTTGAGCGTGCTCTAAACCCGGGAAATCATACTGAGCTTATTGCGGTAATACGTTCTTTCAGTTTGGTAACCGACGGTAACGACTTGGCAATGGACGACATTTACCTTTACCAAGAGCCAAAGGCTTGTGGCTTTACCTATACTACTACTGTAACGATTGCTAACGACAAGGCTTTCGGTTCTGACCCAGCCTCTCAAAAAATTACACAACCTAACTGTAACAATGGTACAGGTAGTTATCAAATAGGCTTGAAAAATGCACCTACTACCTATTACGTACAAAAGGATAACACAGGTAGTTTTGTAGCTACTACAGGTAATCCTTTTAAATGGGATAATATACCTGCTGGTACTCATACTGTAAAAATACGTGCAGAACAAAACAATCCTAATTGTGAGGTAAGCCACACCTTTACAATTAACAATCCTACGGCTCTTACTCTTGCTTATACAGGAGATACCGTATTGGGTTGTAGCCCTGCTGTGGCTACTGCCAAAGTAATCGCCTCAGGAGGTACAGGAACTTATAAGTATACCTTATATAAAGGCGCTACCGTAATTACTACCCAAGTAGCACCACAGTTTAGTATTACCAGCGTGGGAGCTTATCGTATAGAGGTAGAAGACGCTAACGGTTGTAAAAAAGACGTAAACTTTACTATTACAGCTGCCAATGCTATTACCCTTACAGGCACTACCAATCCTGCTAATAATAACTACTGTACAACAGGAGGTATGCCTGCCAAAGTGGAAGTACAAGTGAATGTAGCAGGAGGAGGCAACAATGCTCCTTATACTTTCCAACTCGATGGGGTAACCAAGGCAACCCAAAATACTAATACTTATATCTTTAATAATCTGAGTATAGGAACTCATATTTTTACTGTAATTGATAAATATGGTTGTAAGGCTACATATAGCGTAGAAATTAAAAACCCTATTACTATTATTACTCCTGCTGCTTCAATGGTAACCAAAGATATTTCTTGTCACCCAGGGGCGGCTGCCAATGCCAAAGTAGAGATAAAAGTAAAAGATGGTTATGCGCCTTATACCTTTGTAGTGAAAAAAGCAGGAGGTATTGTACAAAATACTACCTCAATGGCAGGTAATACAGCTACCTATGAAACCGCTACTCCGGGCACTTATACTATTGAAATAAGTGACGCCAAAGGATGCAAGGTGAGTGCTAATGTTACCATAGCTGCCAAAACAAATCCTACGCTTAACGCAGTAGCTACTGCTATAAGTTGTTATGGCACTAACAATGGTACTATTTCGGTAACAGTAACAGGTGGCAAAGCTCCTTACATTATTTTCTTAGATGGTGTAAACAAAGGTACGGGGGCTCAAAAAGTATTTAATAATCTTCCTGCCAAAGCTAACTACGTAGTAAAAGTAGTAGATGCTAATAACTGTGAGGCTACTCAAACCGTAGCCGTTACACAGCCTGATGCCTTAAAAGGTTTCGCTTCGGTAACTCAGTTGATAGGTTGTGAAAACACAGGAACTAATAAAGACAAAGCCCAAGTGCGTATCACCAACGTAACAGGAGGTACACAACCTTATCAATACAAATTTGAAGGTAATTATCAAGGAAATTCAATAGGTTATTTACCTGCTGGTACTCATACTGTATATGTAAAAGATGCTAAAGGTTGTGAATTGGGATTAACTGTAAATGTACCTACAAAAATATCAGAGCCAACATCAGTATATACTATTACCGGCTATGACTGTAACGGTAATGCTACTGTGCGTATTACAAGTACACCCACTACCTATGATTATGAATATGTAATTAATGGTAGAACACTTACAGGTACTACGGCTACTATTACAGGTTTAGCCCCAGGTACTTATACACTTACTGTTAGGTATAAGGATAAAAACTCACCTGCATCAGTAATATTAATGCAAGAAGATTTTGGATTTGGAGATCCAGAACCTTATGAGGGGGTTAATTCAGTATTGTTTACGTTCCACGATCCAAGAACGAGTGTAGTAGGACAACCTACACAATATACAAGAGCTGCTTATAAAGATTTTATTGCTCCTAATACATTCGGAACATCGAGAATGCCATACTATCCTACTAACCCAAATTCAGATTGGAGAGAGCCTGTTCAAGGGACTACTACTGGAGCAAATAACGACCGATTCTTGTATGTAGATATGGCGCTGAATACTTATGGAAAAGTATTCTTAGAAAAGGAAGTAGAGATAGCCCCAGATAATCTTATAGAATTTAACTATCAGATAAGGAGTCACAACGCTCCTGTATCCAATTACGCAGGAGCATTAGTAAAACCTAATATGAGAATCCAAGTAGTGGATATGTCAAACAATGTATTAGGATTTATAGATTCAGGAGCAATTCCTCACGATGGAGCTTGGCATTTAGTTTCTTCTAAAAACTTAGGAACTATTAACCCGGGCGGTGCTGTAACAAGAGTGAAAATTCAATTCTTGAATTCTGAACCAAGTTCTAATGGTAATGACTTTACTATTGATGATATCAATGTATACCAAGTGCCAAAAAGTTGTTATATAGAAATGGCACCTAAACAAGTACTTGTACCACAAGGCAAAGAATTTAGAGCCAGTGTAGTAAGCCAAACCAATGTAGCTTGTCAAGGAGGCAATACTGGTAAAGCTACCTTTAAGATAGAAAACTTGAATGGTGGTACTTATCACGTGCGGTTGAATGGAAGCCCTCACGGTTCTGGTGCAGGTTGGACAACTGATACTAATGCGACTACCTTTGAGATAACCGGCTTGACCGCACGCACACACCTTGTAGAATTTTTCCATAATGGTAATTGTAAAGCTACTCAAACAGTAACTATTACAGAACCTAATAAACTCACTCTTACGGCTACTATCACACAGCCTGCTATGTGTTCTAATAATAGTAAGGCACGTGTGACACTTACAGCAAATGGTGGAGTAGCTCCTTACACTTATGAGTATCTCATAGGCGGTACAGTGAAGGCAGGACCTCAAAGTAGTAATGTGTTTAATAGTGTAGAGACAGGAGCAGCTACTTTCAGAGTAACTGATAAAAATGGTTGTGTTACCAATTTAGGAAGCAACTTGAATATACCTACCCCACAAACCGTAAGCTTTACTCTTTCGGCTACTGATTGCTACGAAGGAGGTAATACTGGTGAGATAACCGTGAAAATAAATGCGGGTAATAGTGGTTATAAAGTGAAATTGAATAACGGTACTCCTGTAACTTTAGCAGCAGGAGTTACTGCTCACACCTTTACAGGACTTACTCAAGGAAACTATAGAGTAACCGTTACTGACCAATACGGTTGTAGTGCGGTACAGAATATTATAATTCGTCCTACTTTGAACACCAGTGTGAAGGTAACTAACGAAAGTTGTGTGCCAGGTAAGATAGAAGTAACTGCAACAGGAGGTGACGGTAATTATACCTATGCTTTTGCAAAAGGTTCAGTAACTACTGTTACAGCAGGAACTTTTGGAACTACCAATACTTACAATGTACCTACTATTACAGGTTCAGTACAGACTTATACCGTGTTTGTGAAGTCTGATCGTTGTGTGAAACGTCACGAAGTAGGGGTACGCAAAGCTCCAGCTATTACCTTCGATACCGAAACAATCACACCTACTTGTCAGGGTTCAGGTAACGGTAAGATAGTAGTGAAGCATATTACTGGTGATGCTAACTTTACCGTACGTTACGGTAATACAGGTACCCCAGTAATTGCTACTTTCACAGGTATTGCAACTAATACTTATACAATTGACAACTTGGTAGCAGGAGCTTACTCTATTACTGTAACCGACCGTTATGGTTGTAGTGCAAGCAAAAATGTTACCTTACAAGATATGCCAGCGCTTACTGCTAGCATCAGCTTAGCAAGTACGGCTACTTGTACAACAGGAAGTAATAAAGCCTTGCCACTTACCATCACCATACCACCAAACGTATGGAATGCTTATACCGCAGGTGGTAACAAAATATATTTCAGCTATGATAATGGTGCTAATTGGCACCCAATGACAACAAATCCATTTGATTTAGCGCCTATTAATGGTGTTACTGAACCTGGTAAGATATTTAACTTGCGTTTGGCTAATCGTCCAGCATTAGGTGGAGCTAATATATGTAGTACGAATGCTACGGCTCACGTAGTACCAAGTCCATTAGGAGGAGTGAGTGTAACTACTGATATCGGTGACTTCCATTTAGGTTGTACTGCCGCAGGTAAGACTTACTTTACTGCTACAGTGACTATTGCTAATGGAACTGGTAAAGCTCCGTTTAAGTTCAGAGTAAATGAGGGAGCTTGGGAAACCCCCACACCTGCTACATCAAGAACTCACGTCTTTACTAATTTGATAGTAGGTAGAACTTATAAGTTTGAGGTAGAGGATGATAATGGCTGTATTGCTGCCTTTACTGGTGATATCTACGGCAATGTAGCTACTCCTGCAATGACGATTACTGTATTACCCAAACCAGCTTGTAATGGTGGTCAGGGTCAAGTAACATTCAGGATTCATCGAGAACCACAATATACTACTGCAGGTACATCACTTACTTGGGTATTATATAAAAGAACACCAGGTGCAGGTTTAGGTACACCAATTGTGAATGGTACTGCTGTAATGCCAGCACCAGGTAATGATGCTACGATTACCCCAGCAGGTCCTTATAACTTAGCACCTAACGAAACTTACTATGTAGTAGTAACCGAAGGTAGTTGTAAGTGGGGTAGTCGTGATGCTCATATTAAAGAGTTAGGCACTCTTACTGCTACCGTATCAGCAAGTACACAAATTACTTGTGATAAGAACGGTATCTTAGAAGTGTTGAACCCATCAGGAGGTGGAGGTACCTATACTTATAAAGTGACTCCTGTAACACCAGGGGTTACCTTTGGAGCACCAATACAAACTGGTAACTCACGTGTTCAAATTATAAGAGATAATATTACAGCACCTGCATTGCCTGTTAATCCAGCTACACCATATTCATTCACTGTGAATTTGACAATGGAAGACCAATATGGTTGTAGTGCAAATCTTGGTAACTATACCTTTACAGTGCCACCAGCACCTAAGATTAACAAAGCTAGCTTAATGGGTTGTGTGAATGGTTCTATCAGTTTGACTATTGAACCACAAGCGAAAGCACCAGCAGGCTCTGGTACTTCGGCTACAGGAACAGAACTCAACGGTTATGAATACTCAATAGATGGTGGTTTGGATTACCAAGCAAGTCCTACTTTTGGCAACTTGGTAGCAGGTAGTTACGACTTGCAAATCCGCGATAAGGCGACAGGCTGTATAGCAACACTTACCTATACCGTTACTGCCAACTTAGAAGCTGAAGCATCACTTACTAAAGCCTTAGGTTGTGGTGCGACAGGAAATGCTGAAATTACTATAAAAGTAGACAGAGGAACCGGTAACTACACTTATGCTATTACAGGTCCTGCAGGTTATACAGTACCTTCTACAGCTATCCCACAAGTGAGTGGTAAATATGAGGCTAAAGTAAATAATATCACTACAGCAGGTGTTTATACCGTAACAGTAACTGATGTTAATGCCTCAGCAGGTTGCAACACCTTTACTAAGACTATAACCGTGTTGCCAGCAGAGTTACCACAAATAGAAACTGCAGTGAAATCAGTAACTTGTAGTGGAGGTAATGATGGTGAGATTTACATCACTGAGAAGAACGCTACTATAGGAACATTTAACTATACGAATGTACCTATTGTAGGTCCTGCTGGTTCTACACCTCTTTGGACAGCTACTACAAGAACTTACAGTAATTTGAAAGCAGGCGTGTACACAATTACAGTAGACGCTAATGGCTGTCAAGCAGTTTATACAGTAACAGTTGCAGAACCTAAACCAGTAACTATTAGCAGTACACAAATTGTGACACAACAGTTTGCTTGTACAGCGAGTGGTACAGCACAGCAAGCTACTATTAGTGTACCTAATGGAGCTATCAGTGGAGGTACCTCACCATATACAGTAGAATTTGTATATACAAGTCCTGCAGGTACTATCACTAGTACAGGCAATACTTTCACGGTGGGAGACATTCGCGGTGGAATAGTAACCATTACGGCTACCGATATGAATGGCTGTGCTACTACTACTACCCAAATGATTAAACCTTTTGAGGCATTAGACCCAGAACAAGTGAGTGTAACCGTACAAGGAACACCAACTTGTAACGCTCCAATACAAGTGAAAGTGGATATAGTAGCTGCACCAGGTATGCCTCCACTTACACAAAGTGAATTGCGTTACTATATGGGAGTTAATCAGCCTACTGTACCACCAAGTGCAGGAGCACCTTGGACAACAAATAATGTGTTCTCTGTAAATCCTAAGCAAACTTATACGTTCTGGATAGGTCACGCAGGTACAGATTGTGTAGTGAAAGCATTGTATGTAGCACCAGATCCAAATACGTTCCGCATTGTGAATCCACAAATCAAGAACGTTACTTGTAAAGGCAATAACGATGGTATAGCTACCTTCACATTGAGTAATACAGTAAGCACACATAACTATACTGTGAACTTAATAGCTTCAGGAGGAGTAACACCACCTACAGTACCAGCTGTATCAGGAGCTAATCCTACCTTTACAATTACAGGTTTGAAATCAGCTACTTATACAATGACAGTAACAAGTAGTGGTACAGGTTGCGTACAGACTTATACCTTTAATATATCAGAAGCTGACGTTGCTCTTACAGCAAGTATTAGTGTTCAGTCTATCACTTGTTTAAGTGCACCAAATTATGATAATGGTGAGATAGAGATTACCAATGCTACAGGCGGTTGGGGTGGATATCAGTACTATGTAAGTACTACACCACCTACTCCAACAAGTGCTGTATGGTCAGACACTAATGTGTTTACAGGCTTAACAGCGGGCACTTATCACGTAGCTATACGCGATAGAGGAGGTTGTATGGTAACGCTTAGCTCGACAGTGGTACTTGCTAATCCTAATAACATTACAGGTACTCTATCTATTACAGCACAAAACTGTACACCTAACTCAGGAGAAATAACTGTACAGAATGTAACAGGTGGTGAAGGACGCAATTATACTTTCCAACTCATTAGAAATGGAGTGTTACAAGGAGATACACAAACAAGTACTGTATTTACAGGCTTAGGAGCAGGTACTTACCAAGTAGCTATCAGTGATACTTGGGGTTGTACCGCTACCCTTACTCAATCGGTGACTTTGTATGACCCAATTGATAGTGCAAGTATAGGAGTAGTATTTATCAAGCAAATTACTTGTAATCCTGCAACAGGAGCTACTTTATCAGTAACTCACCAAGGAGGTTCAACAAACTTGCGTTATACTTTAACTAATAATGCTGGAGGTACTCCACAAGTAAATAATACAGGTATATTTACAAATGTAGGTGCAGGTGTTTATAAAGTATCAATTGCTGACCTTACTACAGGTTGTGCTACCGTAACAGGTGCTGATATAGACGTAACAGACGCTATGCCTGTGAACTTTACTTATACCACTACGGCGGTAACTTGTCACGGTGCAAGCAACGGACGACTTGTGATTACCATACCAGGTACACAAATACAAACCGATTACCAAATTAATATTGCAGGAGCAGGAGGAACTCTCCGCAGTGAAACGGTGAACGTAACACCTAAAGATATTGAATTTGATGCAATGCCAGCAGGTGTATACACAGTAACGCTTACCTCTTCACGTAACTGTACTGCAACTCAGGTAATCACTATTGGTAAACCAGATGAATTGGTAGTAAGCAGTACAACGGTGACTACACACTTCAAATGTGACGCCAATAATAATGCACAACAAGCTATCATTCAAGCAACAGGTCGCGGTGGAACAGGTACTTATACTTTCAACTTTGAAGTGTTTGACGGTACCTCTACTACTACCTCAGGTTGGGTGAACCATACAGGAGTATACAGTGTAACTAGCAATGGTACTCACACTCAAACAGTAATAGTGTATATACGCGATGCGAATGGTTGTCAAGCTGATAACAGTGCGAACCCATTAGTAATACCGCCATTAAAACGCATTACTAGTATTGATGTGAACCGAACAAGCCAAATAAGCTGTAATGCTACCGAAAGTATTACCTTAACTATTAATGGAGGTAATAACAAAGGATATCGTATAGAAGTAACCTCTACAGGAGCTGGAGTGGCTATCCCAAGTACACAAACGCTTACCGCAGGAGTGAACACAGCTAATATAGGCTTTAATACACCTGGTTACTATGAAATGAAAGTAATAGACCTTGAAACAGGTTGTTATGCTACTGCATCGCATACGGTTATAGATTTCAGCGATATAGAAGTAACTGCTGCACAAACCAAACCAGTATCGTGCGTAGGAGGCAATGATGGTGAGATTACCCTTACTGTAAAAGGCTATCAAGGTATTTATAACTATCAAGTGCTTGATGCGACTACCTTAGCTCCAACAGGAATAACAGGAACTGTACAAGCAAATGCGGCTACTGAGAGAAGAGAGGTAATTGCAGGTTTATCGGCAGGAACATATGTGATAAGAGTAGTGGAAACACAATCACCATACTGTACAGTAACCACTACTTCGGTGATGGTATCGGCTCCTACACAAGCTTTGACAGTGAGTCCTACTATTACAAATCGCATCACTTGTGAACCTAATGATAATAAAGGTGCCTTCAGTATAGATGTAACAGGAGGTTGGGGTGATTATCAATACCGCTTGTTAGTGGGAGGAGCTCCTCACGCTACTTATGGTACCTATACCACCACTACCTTATTTGAAGGATTGACTGCCAATACCTATACGGTAGAAGTAACTGACCGCGGAGGTTGTTCAACTACTACTAATGTAGTAATGGCACCACCAGCACCTATTTCGGCAAGCATATCATCAGCAACTACTGTTTTGAATTGCTTCAACGATAGAACAGGGGTAATAACAGTGGTGAGCCCAACAGGAGGAAGTGGTAATTACGCTTACGAATTGTGGAATGTGGGAGGTGCACAAATAGGAGGTGCACAAACTAGCACTACTTTCACTAACCTATATGCAGGTTCATATAACGTGAAGATTATAGATGGTTGGGGTTGTGATGTTACTATTCCAGTAACCATCGATGAACCTCGTGAAATGAAGGTAACTGCCTCAATTGCTAAACCGCTTACTTGCTTGCAACAAGCTACTATTTCAATTACTGTAACAGGTGGTACTCCAGGTTATACTTACTATATGGTAGCCAACGGTACAACTACTACAACACTAGGAAATAGCACTCAAGCAGGAGTAGGAGAGTACGAGTTCTATGTGATAGATAGTCACGGTTGTCAATCGAAGTTGTCTAACAAGATAACGATAGAAGCATTACAACCATTACAATTACACGTAGATACTTCTGAGGCATATGTAAAATGTAATGGAGATAGTACAGCTAAGATTACTTTCTCAGCCACTGGCGCTTTGGGTAATTACCAATACAAATTGTATAAAGGAGGTGTAGCACAAACAGCTACTGCCACCCAAGAAAATGCTACTGATTGGGCATTTGGAGGTTTGTCTTCTGGTACTTACCAAGTGGAAGTAATTAGTGTAGACTGTGTACAAACCAGTACAGTTATAAATATTGGAGAGGCAGGACCACTTTCAGTAGCTACTGCAAGTACTGATATTAGCTGTAATGGTGAAGCCGATGGTACTATTTCGGTAACCGTAACAGGAGGTACAGGAAGAATCCTCTACGCTATTAGTCCACGATTAGACCGATTTGTAGATAGTGGTTACTTCACTAAATTAGCAAGAGGTAACTATATTGTAAGAGCTCAAGATGAAAATGGTTGCTATACTGATACTACCTTTGAAATCAAAGAACCTACTTTATTAGAGGCTTCAATAGACAAGATAACTGATGAGGTATGTAAAGGTGGTAATGATGGTACAGTATCTATCACTATCAAAGGAGGAACTGCTTCTTACAGTACTTCAATAGATAATGTAACTTGGACAGTAGGCAAGACCCTCTATACGGGATTAGCTTCTGGTACTTACACTATCTACGTGAAAGACGCTCGAAGCTGTACTACCGAAGTATCGGTAACAATCAAGGAAGGAGTAGACTTACAAGCTACTGCTACCGTAGAGTACAGTTGTGGTAATAATACCGTAGTGAATACTATTGTAGCTTCTTCTAATTCAAAATATGCAGGATATGTATCATATAGTATAGATGGAGGAGCACCACAAGCTTCAGGACGCTTTATAGTAACACCAGGTACTCACACTGTTACCATAGCACATAATAACGGTTGTACACGTACTATAACGGTAGATGTAGAAGCTTATACAAACCTTACAGTATCGTCTACTAAAACTGATATGAGTTGTTATGGTGTGAATGATGGTACGATTACTTATGCAACCACAGGTGGTACAGGAAGCTATACATTTACTATCTCACCAGAGGCAGGAACTTTTGATGGAACTAATAAGTTCACTAACTTGCCAAAAGGACAGTATATTGTGAAGGTGAAAGACAATGTGATAGGCTGTGAAGTAGAACGCACCTTTACCATTGTAGAACCTGAACAGTTGATAGCTCACGCAAGCACCGTAACAGAAACTTGCTACGGCACTAATGATGGAGCTCTAAGCTTCCGATTCACAGGTGGACGTGCACCATACAACTATACGTTGAAAGACCCATCAGGTAATGTGATAGGAACTTCAAGCAGTGTAGCAACAGGTACAGTAGTATCTAGAACAGGAATAGCACCAGGTAGATACCAATTAGAATATGGTGACTCTGGTATCTGTTCACAAACCTTAGAAATAACAGTAGCTGCTGCACCAAGCATCAATGCTACTTTTGAAAAAGGCTTTAACTGTTCTACTGTTTCTACTACTTGGACGACAGGCTACTTGATGCTAACGTTCAACAATTTGGACGGCGCACTCACACGAAGCAATACAAGCTATGCTATCAATAGTACTGATGCGCGTGATGCGAGACCATTTGAATCGTTTGACGGTAATAGAGCTAAGACAGCACCTATTGAACCAGGAACGAACCAATATATAACTGTATTCTATCGCGGAGCAGGTGTAGCATCTACTTGTCAGGAAACTATTGCACAACGTTTTGATATAGAACGTTACCCAGGATTGGAATTGAAAGACAAGAGCGACCCACGTGAATTGAACCTTATAAAAGTAGAAGCAAGAGGAGGTAATCCTCCATACACTTACTACTTTAACGGAAGTTACGAAAATGGAAGCAATGAGTATACTCTTAAACCTACTGACCCAACCAGCCGTATAGTAAACGGAAGAGTATACAAAGTGGTAACCGCTACTGTACAAGATGCAAATGGTTGTGAAGCCGACTTGCGCATCGAGAAAGAGTTTATGAAGTCAGTACCACCTAACTTCTTTACACCGAATGATGATGGTAGCAACGATGGTTGGGATCCTGATAGATTCCGCAGTTATCCAAACTTGACTGTAGATATCTACGACCGCTACGGACGTTATATCACAACGTTGCGTTCAGGACAAAAATGGGACGGACGTTATGACGGTAAAGAATTACCAGCGGGTGACTACTGGTACATCTTGAAGACTCACGAAGACGGTGAAGATGCACGAGAATATATGGGCCACTTCACATTGTATAGATAGTAAGTAATATCTATAATAAATAAAACCCCTGCGAAGGAAACTTCGCAGGGGTTTTTTATTAAAAGTAATAAATAGTTTAAATTCGTTCAGCAATCCAGCGAGATATGAACGCAGGTTTAGGAGCACCTATTTTTTGTGCGTACAGATAAGTTTCTACCAAGTTATGGGTATCGTCGATGTATTTACCTTTGCTTTTAAATCCTTGCATTTCGTCTCCCATAAAAGTTTCGGATAAGAAATTGATATCATATTCTTTAATAACAAACTCGCGATGGTTGCGCTCTGTCATCATATCGAGTGCCCACTGAGTGTATTTTACATTATTTACGTGTGAATTGACATCTAAATCGCTTACACGCACTTTAAAATCGTTGACCTGATACATACCTTCGGGGAGATTGATACGGTCGGTATGGAAAGAGAGTCCGCCTTCGGTACGAGGAGAGAAGATTTCTTGGCGGTCAGTAAGCTCAATGGGGCGACGTGTTTGAATATCTAAGGTAATCCAAGTACTAGCACATTCACCTATTTTTTGGTCGTTGCAAAAAAGTTCGAATTCGCGAAAAGCATACACTCCTTTTACAGGGAGAGACCACGTTTTGACGGTGATACGTTCATTCCATTGAGGCCAATAGTGCATTTTTAGTTTTTGCTGTATGAGTGCCCAAAAGAATCCTTTTTTTACTAACTCTTCATAGCCGAACCCTAAAAGTGAAGCGTGTTCGGCAGCGATATCTTGCAACATACCTAATACGCCATATAACCCGAGTTGATTGTTAAGGTTTACTTGTGTGCTACGCACTTTATAAGTTTCGGTGAAAATTGTTTTATCTTCCATAATATATTTTTTAATGATAATTTATTTTTGAATATGCAAAGATATAAAACTATTTTCTATTTACTTACTTTTTATGAGACAGAATAGACCAAACGCACAATTTTTTCTTTAAAAAAGAAGTGTACCTGACGGTACAGAAATTAAAATAAAATAGGTGTGTAAGCTATATGAGCGGGAAAAAAAATTGGAAATGAGGAAATGAGAAAATGAGGAAATGAGGAAATGAGTAGTGATAAAAATCGTTTTTGACAGGTCAGACTTGTCGGACAAATCGGACAGATTAGAGAGAGCGGAAGAAAACGAATAAGTTCGGAAGAGGGGAGGGAGGGTTTTTGGTGAAAAAAGGGTGTAATGAGGGTGGGGATAGCTTATAGAGAGCTTATAGGAAGCTTATACGAATCTTGGACGATTGGTATAGAAAAGGTATATAAATAGTTGATTTATAATATAATACAACAGTGCTAAAAATGTTAAAAACAGGGTTTCGAGACGAAAGTAAAAGAAAGAGAAGGCGATTCTCTTTAACTCTTAATTCGTATTAATAATTAACCTGAATTCGAGGTAAGAAAAGTGTAGCTTACGCCACAAAAAAAACCACAAATCTTTACAAATCAAAGAAAAAGGCAACAAGTTGCCTGAAAGTCTCGCACAGATTACACGGATTGCACGGATAACCCAATTGACAATTGATAATTGACAAATGTGATGGGCACGGATTGGCAACTGCGTAGCTGGATTTCACAGATTACAATGTAAACACAGCTGTAAATCAGTATTATATATATCGAACTGACATTTACTAATAGATGGTTACTGATGCAATTCTACTGGGGGACGATAATTAATGCCTTTGTGTAGCAAATATTGTAATTGGAGGTCTAACTTTTGGGTGAATTGTTGCCAATCACGCTTAGGTATCTCTGTCCACCCAGCTTCGGATAAGGCTAAAGCGCGGGGATAGGTCATATAAAAAGCGCGGAATATATCTTTCACACTTTCGCCCCACAAAGTAGCTTCAACCCCTAAAATATATTGCTTTTCTTCTTCGGATGTGAGCGAAAAGGCGGGGTTAAATTCATATACGCGTTGTAGGGTGAGGGTAGGCATCCAATCTACATTAGGCAAATCGTTTTTGGCTTGTGGATAATCGAAGTAGGCGTATTCGCCGGGGGAACAAATCAGTTTGAAATTATCTTTTTTAGCGCGCTCCAATACTTGCGGAGTAGTACGCATTCGCCATAGATACATCACACTATTTTGGGGATAGGAGGGGACTTCTAACTCTAACCAAATAAGAGGGCGCTTGTGGTTTTTCTCTAATGATTGATTTACTCTTTTGAAAAACTCACTCATCAGTTGTTGGTTATTGGTAGTGTGAAGATTCTGTTTGAGTTTGAGGGTAGGGGAGTGCTCAAGCCACTTGTCCATAGGTGCTTCATCACCCCCAATATGAAAATAAGGGCAGGGGAAAATAGCTGATAGTTCGGTAATGACATCATCGATGAAAGTAAAGACTTCTTCTTTGCCTACACACAACAAATTCTTAGAAACACCTGCGGTAGTGCGTACCCCAATGAGGGTATCGTTGCAACTGAGGAAAGGATAAGCAGCTATGGCAGCATCGCTATGACCTGGTACATCGAACTCAGGCACTAACTGTACATTGCGCTGAAGAGCGTATAGTACGAGATCTTTTATCTGCTCTTGGGTATAAAAGCCTTCGTTATTGCGTTTAGAGCCTTCGAAATCGGAACGTTTGCTCCCTATTTCGGTGAGTTTAGGATATTTCTTGATTTCTATACGCCACCCTTGGTCGTCGGTGAGATGCAAATGTAAGTAATTGAACTTGTAATGAGCCATTACATCAATGTATTTTTTAATATCGTCTATCTTCCAGTAATGCCGAGCGGGGTCAATCATTAAGGCACGATAAGCAAAACGAGGCGCATCGGTAATGGTAAGACAAGGCAAAGATTTTTTGTGTGTTACCTCTGCCCCAAAAACAAGTTGGTTGAAGGTTTGTTCGGCATAGAACTTTCCTGCTTCGGTAGCAAACTTGATGATAATTTGGTTAGGTTTGATGATAAGCTGATAGCCTTCGGGATTATTAATGGACTTATCCTGTATATAGCTAATTTTGGTACTTATCGGACAAGTACCCTTATGATAAGTTATCTCATTAGGCTGTGGTACCACATTGATTTGTGCGGAAAGTGGTAAGGCTAAAAATAGTAAGATGTAAAATAGTTTAGACATAATATAAGAAAATGAATGATTATAAAAGTATAAAAGCCTCCCTCTCTCCCCTTAAAGAGGGGGAACTGTAGCGATGCAAAAGAGGCTTTGGTAATATTCTATTAGGGTGCATTAATCAATCTTTACATTCTTGGTGCGTTCTAACTTAAAACGTTCTTTATTCCAATGAAAAGGTTTGAACTCTTGATTTTTGATAATTTTATTATTGCGGTAAATGAGATTTTCTACTGATTTGGCATAGAGAATAGGCTCATCAAAAGTTTCAAACACATTGTTTTCAATAGTAATATTAGAATGGAAATACTTTTGTTGAGCTTCTAAGTTAGGGATTTCGGGATAGATGGAAATGATAGCGTTCGTAAATTGATAATTAGCGGTAAGTGCATTGATGAAGTGGTTGTTTTTGATGATAACATTGTGGCAAGCACCTGTTTCATACCAGCCATTACAATCGCCACAGAGTAAGATAGCAGTGCCGTGAGTATGGTCGAAGGTGTTATTTTCACAGACGACCTTTTTAGGAGTGCTAAACAGTGCTCCACGAGCCCGATTGTTACGCACTATATTGTTTTTGAAAATCACCTCAGGTGTCCAAGTAAGGTTTTCTACCCCACAAGGTGTATCGGGGTTTATTTCGGTAGGTAGTATTTCATCAAAAGTGATTTTGAATATTTTAGCGCCTACTTCGGTAGGTTTATCAACGGCTTTAATGGCTTGAATGCGATAGGTTTTATCACCGATAACGTCCATTGTCTTGGAGGCAATGAACTGCACTTTATCACCTACATTGCCCCAAAGGAATCCCCACGATTGGGGGTGCATATACTGCGCTTTGATAGTGTGATTGTCTTCACGAGCTATTACTTTTAGGTAAGTGCCGTGTACGTTAATAGCATCATCAGCCATACCTTCATAGACTCCGTTTTCAGAGCGTATGAGCCCTTTGCAGGCTGAAAAATGAGTTGCATCGGCTTGGGTAGTGAAATAGCGTTCGGTGCCTTCTTTTAAAGCTACGCGAAAGCGGTTGAGGGTTATATTTTCGGTGAGTTGGGCTAAGAGTCCCATACCTTGGGTGTTATGCACAGTTATATTTTCTAACTTCACGTTTTTGCTTTCAGTAACGAAAATGGCAGGTGTAGGACGTGTGTAGGTGCGCAATACAAAACGCTCTCCTTTTTCCAAATAAGGTTTAGCACCTATGCCTTCGATGCGGAACTCATTAGGGGCTATTTCGGTAATTTTAGTAGGATTAAAATTTACGTCAGCCCGCTTATAAGCCAAACGTTTGTCAGCTCTGAATATCATACCTCCAAAGGGAGTTTCTTCATAATCTTCTCCAGTGAAGAAGAGTTTCCCGTCCTTGATTTTATAGTTTCCTTCGGGGTAGAGTTGGGCTTTTACGGTGTTATTTTTTGCATCTACTTCGGTAATTTGCAACTGACGCAAATGAGGGGTTGCAAAGTCTATCGAAAAGTTTTTAAGAGTGATATTGGTACAGTTTTTCACTACAATAGGCAAGATAGTGCCGTGAAAGAGCCATTCGCTGTTACTGCCGTCAATCACTACATTGTTTAAGTTTTCGAGATAAAGTCCTACTTTTTTGGGATTGGTTTGATCGTGGTTGGAGATGTAGAGTTCTTTATCGGTAGTTTGGTTGAGATAAAAATGATAGGTATCTTTGTTAAGGACGATATGTTTATGGCTACCTACTTCCATTTGAGCGGGTGTAGCAGGGGTAGTAACGGCTGTTTTGCAAGCAACTAAAAGTAGTATCGTAAAGAGTAATATAAAGTTAAAATTTTTCATTGTTTTTGGTAAGTAAATTTATAACAAACTTTGTCAAAGCCCTAAGGCTTTGACAAAGTTTTTGATGTAAAAGAGAGTTTTTAAATGCCCTCTTGTATTATAAAAAATGTACAAATTACCAACCAGGGTTTTGTGTGTATTTTACTAATTGTATCTGGTCGATAGGCAATGGATATAGATATAGTTTATCGTTCCAAGTGTGGTGTCCTGCCGTAATAGAAGGGTAGATAATGAGGTAATTATCACTGTCTACAGGTAAATTACTAACGCCTGAGTTCGCAGGATATTGTGCTTTTAAGGCAGCATTGAGCTTCATTCCACGTATGATTTTAGGATTTTCAATCAGCTTTCCAGCTTTCCAGCGTTTGATATCATCGATACGAAAACCTTCACCAATGAGTTCAACACGGCGTTCACGGCGTATTTCGTATAACAAAGGGGTGACGGTATAACCGTAGTTTATAGCGTGAGTATCAGCTGTTACAGCAGTGGTAAGATGTGGCATTGCTACACGATCGCGCAGTTTGTTGATAGTTTTATCTAAGTCAGCTTGAGAGAGAGAACCTAATTCATATTTAGCTTCGGCAAAATTAAGTAATATTTCGGCATAGCGGAATATAAAAAGGTCTAAATCACTTTGATTAGCAATCCACTGTTCAGGGTCACTAGAACGTCCTTTGATAAGCCAATAACCAGTGCTTGTTTGCCCTGTACCTACAGCAGGTAATGTTACTACTTGGCGTTTAGCAGGGTCAGGGTTTTCAGTCCATACAAAACCTGGAGTAGCGACTGTTTGAGCATAACGAGGATCTCGGTTGGCGGCTTCGCCTGCTGGGGTACTATCGTCATAAGTGAAGGTAGTAGTGCCAATAGGCAATCCATCAGTAAAGAGGTAAGATTCCATAAAATCCTTACTACAACCAGTGCTATTTTCACCTGCTGTACGGGTATAACCGTGAGTACCTGTTCCTTTGATATAGGTACGGTAGAAAATAGCTTCGGAGTTGCGAGATAAATCTTGCTGAATAAACAAATTACGGTAATCTTTATCAGGGTTACCTGTAGTATAAACACTATATCTACCTGAATTAATAAGGCTTTCTGAGGCTTCGACAGCTGCTTGCAACCAAGAACTTTCATCACCCAATGTATGGTATTTGCGATAAGTACCTTCCCATAAGGCAACACGTGATTTTAAAGCTAAAGCAGCATCTTTGTGTAAGCGTCCTGCTTCGGCTTGGGCTTTTTCAGGTAAGTTTTGGATAGCAAAATTCATATCTTCCATAACTTTGTCCATTACTTGTTTGTGAGCTACACGAGGTCCGAAAATAATAGGAGAGGCATCGTTTACTTTGGTAAGAATCAAAGGAACATCGCCAAAAGTCTTTACCTTATTCCAATAGTACAAAGCGCGGAAAAAGCGTACCTCGGCAGCATATTGTTCTTTTTTTGAACCAGTAGAGCGGTTGTAATTATCCAAGAAGAAATTGCAATTGTAAATACCGTTCCAATCGTTAATACTCCAGCCACCTCCTGTAGCAGGTATGGTGTAAGTTCCTGCCAAGAAACTATTCATATTCTTAGGAGCCATATTATCAGAGTCGTTATCATTATAGAAGAACTGTACAGGCAAACCACCATAAAAACGGTTAGCAAAGATCTTTAAGTCTTCATCGCTATTAAAATATCCTTTTTCATTAAAAGCATCAGGAGGATATTTATCTAAGAAGTCATCATTTTTACAGCTTATTTGACTTAGCAAAGCACCTAAAAGGCCTATAAATGTGATATGTTTATATATTCTTTTCATTGTATTACTATTTAAATTATCAATTAGAAACGAGCTTGAACTCCAATCGTAATCACGCGGTTGATAGGATAATTCTGGCTAAGTAGCTCGGGGTCGTATGATTTGATGAGTTTTGTCCATTCGCAGAGGTTTTGCCCTGTGATGAACAAACGCAAGTTTTGCAAACCTATATTACTTAAAACTTCTTTAGGTAAAGTGTAACCTAAGGTTATTTGTTTTAGACGTATGTAAGAAGCATCTTGCATATAGCGAGTTTGAGTTCGTGTATTTCCCCAACCACCGAAGCGCAAACGTGGATAGTAAGCGTTAGGATTTTCGGGTGTCCAGTGGTCTAATTGGTTAGTTGCAGGTACAGACCATTCGTCGGCATTACTAAATCCCCAGAAATACACATCGTTTAACATATAATCGCGTTTGCCAACTCCCTGGAAGAAAACAGTAAAATCAAAGCCTTTATATTCGGCATTTAAGTTCAAACCAAAGGTATAGCGCGCTTGGTTATTACCAATAACTGATAAGTCGCCGTGGTCATCTAAAGTATTTTTACCGTAGTCGATTTTTCCATCGTTGTTTAGGTCTTTATACTTCACATCACCTGCCAACCACTTGTAGCCTGCTAATTTGGTTTTGTCAAGTTTAGCAGCATCTTCATCAGTTTGATAGAGACCTTCTGTAGTATATCCCCAAATTTCACCTATTTCTCTACCTACATAGTAATCTCCTAAGCTACCTGTAGGGTTCAAATCGTATTTAGTAATGAAAGAGCGACTATCCGCTAAGTTAAACGATACGCCATATTTAAAATCTTCACCTATAGCATCGTGCCATCCGAGAGTGAGTTCAAAGCCTTTGGTTTCAAGGTCCGCAGCATTGCGTTGTGGAGCCCCTACGCCTAAAACAGCAGGTAGTGCTAATCCATTTACAAGCATACCCGTAGTGTTGCGGATGTAGTAATCAAAAGAACCAGTTAAGCGATTGTTCAAGAAGCCAAAGTCGACACCAAAGTTACGAGTAGCTACTTCTTCCCAAGTAAAATTATTGCTTACTAAACCAGGAGCTGATACATAAGGCAACTGTTGGGTACCGAAGATATAACCTGTTTGGTTACCATAAGGCATAGTAGGTAAATAAGGATAAAGAGCATTCACTTGTTGGTTAGGCAATTTACCGTATGAGACACGGAATTTCAAATCACTTACTACACTGTTGATAGGCTCAAAGAACTTCTCTTTGGAGATACGCCAACCTAAAGAAGCTGACGGACTAAATACATATCGATTTTCACGACTGAAACGTGAAGAACCATCATATCTACCATTTACTTCTACCAAGTATTTTTGATTGTATACATAGTTTAAGCGGAAGAAAGATCCTATCAGTGCCCAATCGGAAATACCACTACCTACACTTGGTTTATCATCATTATTAAGTTTGAGGAAAGGATAGTCTTGATTCACTAAGTTTTTCACTTGTACACTGAAAGATTCATTATGTTTAGACTCTTGGTTATAACCTACCATTGCTTTAAAGTAGTGTTTTTCAGCAAAAGTATTTTCGTATTGTGCATAAATATTAGCAGCCTTATAGAGGTCGTGGCTATTAGCTTCATACACAGTAGCAGGGTTGTTATGAGGGTAATAACCCAAATCAGTAGCCTTATCGGGGTCATAAATACTTTTACCATCAGTGGGGGCGCCGTATTCTTTGAACATCTTTACGTTGTTTTTGCTATTCATATGATAAGGATTCCAAGTGTAATCACCAACTATTTTAACGTTTTTTATAGGGGTGAGAGTGAAACCAGAGGTTATCCATATATCATCTGATTTATAAGTATCACGTGCGCCAGTAGCAATTACAGCAAAAGGGTTCGTAAAGTTACCTTGCCCAGAGAAGTGTCCGTCAGGGTGATATACAGGCATTAATGGTTTTACATCAGTAGCGAAACGCTCAGCTGAAAATCCACGACCTACATTAGCAGGCTGGTCGTTATCTTTGTGATTGACTGTTGATTTCAAATGGAGAGATAACCACTTTGTAATATCGGTATTGATGTTTAGCGTAATGTTATAACGTTCAAATTTTTGTTTGGCTTTTTTGAACAAGCCATCTTCAGAAAACATACCCACTGAAGCCAAATAAGTAGTTTTATTTGTACCTCCCGAAAGCGATATATTATTCTGAGTTTGAGAAGCCCAACCAGGATACATTTCTTTTATCCAGTTGGTATTACCTACATATCGGTATTTTCGAGCATCGTTAGGGTCGATATATACTGAATTGGCAGGCGTAGGATTGGCTAAGTACTCTTTCGCTTTTTGAAGGTCAGTATCAGTGAAGTTTTGTGAACCAACCCCACTGCCGGTAGCACGACCAGTACGGTCAGCTTCCATATACATTTGCAAGTATTCTACTGAATTTACCAAATCGGGCAAACGAGTAGGACGTGTAATAGAGTAGTCGGAGGAGATGTTTATTTGCATAGGAGTTTCTTTCTTACCTTTTTTGGTAGTAATCAAAACTACCCCAAATGCAGCACGACCTCCATATATAGCTGCTGAAGCGGCATCTTTTAACACAGTAACGTTCTCTACATCGTTAGGATTGATTTGGTTAGGGTCCATTTGAACGCCATCGACAAGTACTAATGGAGAGCCACCGTTGAGAGAAGTATACCCGCGGATGTTAAAAGAAGAACCAGAACCAGGACGACCGTTGCTAGTAGAGATGTTGAGGTTAGGGATAACACCTTGCAAGCCTTGTCCGATAGTAGTAAGGGGGCGACTTTCTAACACCTTAGCATCGACAGTAGCGATAGCTCCCGTAAGGTTTTCTTTCTTTTGAGAACCATAGCCTACAACTACTACTTCACCTAATTCTTGGGCGTCTTCTTTTAGTTTTACATTGATAATCAAGCTATTACCCCCCCCTTTGCCAATGGTTTTTTCTTGGGAGGCATAGCCCATAGAACTGAACAATAGCACGTTGCCTGGAGAGGCTTCAATGCTATATTTACCATCAAAATCAGTAGCTACCCCACGGGTAGTTGATTTGATTTGCACACTCACTCCGGGAAGAGGAGTGCCTTTCTCATCGGTAACAGTACCGGAAATTTGTTTGTTTTGTGCCCATAGCAGAGAGGTAGTACTCCATAGAGCTATGAGTAATAAGAAGATTTTTCGTTTCATACTTCCAAAACTTTTTATTGGTTATTTAATGGCGCAAATATATTAATAAAAAGTTATATAAAGCAAATATTTTCGCAACTTTTTAATTATTTTTTATTACGATGTAAAATATATAAGGAAAAATAAGAAAATAATAATAATGCCAGAAATGAGAAAATGAGAGAATTAGAAAATTAGTAAATGAGTAGTGATAAAAATTGTTTATTGATAGGTGAGACTTGTCGGACAAATCGGATAGGTTAGAGAGGACGAAAGGAAACGGAGGGGTTCGGAAGAGGAGAGAGAGGGTTTTTGATGAAAAAAGGCTGTAAGATGGGTATGGTTAGCTTATAGAGAGCTTATAGGAAGCTTATACGAATCTTGGAAGATTGGTATAGGAAGGGTGTATAAATGGTTGATTAATAATATGATACAACAAGGATAAAAATGTTAAAAAAGGGGTTTCGAGACGAAAGAAAAAGGAAGAATTGACGAATGGTGAATAACGAATAACAGAAGAGGCTGGCTCTTTAAGAGCCAGCCTCCCCTCAATTAAATTTAATTTAACTTACAATGACAACAAATTAAATTTCTATTCTAATATCACCATAAACTCAGCACCTGTGGCGAAATCTTCGCCATAGAAATCACTTAGGGCAGTGAAACGCACATAGCGTGCTTTTGTAACTTTGTCGAGCAACACTTGTTGGGCGCTACTCGCATCTTTAAAAGCTCCTACTTTCACGGGGTCGCCCCAGTTCTTACCGTCGTTGCTCAGTTGTATTTGGTAATCTTTTACCTTTCCGCTCCAGCTATCAGTGCGCTGGGTAAAGCTAAAGCCTTTTACATTAACAACCTTGCCCATATCGAAATCTACCCAATGTGGGTGTTTGGCTACAGTAACTGAATAGGCGGAGTGCCAAATGGTATTGGGGTCGCCATCTACTAAATGTTTGGCGTCACCTACACCCGCTTCTTCACTGCTGGCGAAAATTACTTCCATTGCCGTGCTTTCGGCTTTACCGAAAGTAAGGGTGTACTTTTGAGTTTCATTACCTGCAAACCACGCTTTTACAGTACCTCCGTTAGGCAAATCGAAAGGAAGGGTGTATTTCTGTGCTTTGCTATTATTGATGCTGTAATAGATAGTTGCAAGGGCATTGGCTGTACTGATAGATACTTTCCCTACTTTACTACGAGTAATAGAAAGAGGTTGCTCACCGCTTGCACTTATATTGGTTATGGTTTGCAAATCTTCTTTGGCTGGACGAATGATGAAACCGAAATTATGAGGGGTTGCTAACAAACGGTCACGCAACAATGGACGAGGACCGCAACTATGTCCGCCCAAACCCGTGTTGCCTATGTTCAGTTGCAAGTACACGCCGTCAGATTCTGGTAATTGGTAGGGGTGTCCTGCCAAAGTCATATCGATAGCTTTATAAGGCAAAGCTGCTACCGATAGCGGTTCAGCCCCTACAAATACTGCGCCGGCGCCCTGAGCATTGGTAAGAGCTGCCCAGCGGGTTTCTTGGTGTTGCCCCATATCTTGTGGTTTAGGGAAAGGCACAAATTCATCGGCTACCTTACCGCTGTAGAGACCTACAAAAGCCCCCGATTTGCGGTCGGGATAATTATCTTGTTTACCGCGACCGTAATAGGTGAAATTTTCGTATTGCTTAGGCAGTTTGAGTAAATAGCCCAATTGTGGCAATACCAAAGAGGCATCGTTAGACACCACGCTAGCTTGTAGTTCGATAGAGCCGTCGGGATAGACGGTAAAAATTTGGTTGCTAGTGAACTTAAAGTCGTTTGCACCAAATTTCTGGTGGGTAAGTTCCTCTATCTTATTGCGCCCTGAGCTCGCACCACCTGTTATTTTAGCTGCATTAGGTGCTTGTGATTCCACCGTGAAATAGAAGGTATAACCACCTTTTTTATTAGGTTTCACTGAGGAAGCAATGGCTTTATGACGCAGGTTATGCAATCCTTTTTCAAACCATTGTTCGTATATCCAGTTGTCGTTATTGGTGAAGGCGCGGAAAGCGTTGAGACTTAGGTCGCTGTTGGCAATAATAGTATGCTCACCATAGCGTAGTGTGCCTATCGTACCTTTATCGAAATCAAAAGTTACTGAAAAGTCTTTTCCGGTAATGGTCTTTTTGTCTTTACTAAGAGTGAGTTTTTCTCCTTTGGCTACAGAGGAAAGAGAAGGCTTTTGGGTAGCAGGTTGCATTAAGAATTGTTCGCGAGCTTGCACAAATCCTTTTTTAGCCCAAGGGGTATCTGCTTTAAGGCGGAATTCTACAATACTGTAATATTCTTCATTGCTATCTAAAGTTACAAAGGTAATGGTCACACTTGATTTTTGCTGTGGCATCACAGAAGGCACTTCAAAAGGACGCTCTTCTACAAGTACACCGTTCTTATAGAGTTTCCATATACCCTCATAGTTTGAAAGATCGGTAAAATAGCCTTTATTGAAGATTTCAAAAGTAAAACTATTGAGTTTTTTCACGCCTATATTCTGATACACTTTCTGCACTTCGTAGTACTGTGGTTTTACTGTTCTATCGGCAAAGATAATACCGTTCATCACAAACTGACCATCGTTAGGGAAATCGCCAAAATCACCTCCATAGGCTTGGTAGCGGATGCCGTCTTTGGTATAGTTGTACATCGCTTGGTCTACCCAATCCCAGATAGCACCTCCGCAGATAAAGTTGGAGCTTTCGATAGCCTCCCAATAGTCGGCGAGATTTCCTACGGCATTGCCCATAGAATGCGCGTATTCCGAGATGTGAAACGGATATTTGATGTCGTACTTACCTGTAGCAGCACCCTGTACCCACGCTACGGAAGGATATTGGTTAGAGCCCATATCTACGATGTCGTTATTGCGCTCGTATTGTACAGGGCGAGAAGTATCGAGTGTTTTGAGGTGATTATAAGCCGTTACAAAGTTCTGACCAGGACCTGCTTCATTACCAAGTGACCATATCACAATGGCAGGCGAATTATAGGTAGCCTCTACCATTTCGGTTACGCGGGCTGTGTGAGCCTTTTCCCATTCTTTAGGGTGAGAAAGTGATTCTTTGCCGTAGTAATACTCGTGAGACTCTATATTAGCTTCGTTCTCTAAATAAATGCCATACTTATCGCAGAGGTAAAACCAATAAGGGTCGGGTGGATAGTGAGAGTTGCGCACGTGGTTGATATTGGCTCGCTTCATCATCATCACCTCTTCTTCCATTTGTTGATGTGTGAGCACGTGCCCTTGTGCGGGGTGACTTTCGTGACGGTTTACGCCTTTAAATTTGATAGTCTTACCATTGAGATAATAATACCTTCCTGCCTTTCCGAAAGCATCGTCTTCAGCCTTAGTATCTTTGATTTCTATTTTTCTAAAACCAAAGTAAGACGATACTGTTTCTACCACCTTCCCTTTTTTATCCAAAAGTTGAGCTACGAGCACATAACGATGAGGCTCCTCAGCCGACCATAGTTTAGGATTCTTTACGGCTATTGTACCGCTCACTTTATCGATAGCGTTAGGGGCTACTGTTTTTAGGGGAATGCTTCCTTTGGTAGCAGAGGAGGTAACGTCGTCTTTATACAATGAGACTTCGTATACGTTATAGCGCACTTGATAATCTTTGACTGCTTTTGGGCTGAGGTTGCGCACTTCGGCATTGACTTTTAACTGCCAATCGGTGAGGTTTTGGGTATCTGTAAGAATGTTGAGGTTAAAGATTTGCACCTTAGGAGTACTGCGCAAGGCTACTGTTCTGAATATCCCAGGTAGGCGGAACATATCTTGTGATTCGAGAAAAGAACCATCGGAATTGCGGTATACTTCTACGGCTACTTTATTCTTGCCTTTGTGTAGATATTTGGTAATATCAAAAGAAGCTACATTGCGTGAGTTTTTAGAAAAGCCTACATACTGCCCATTAATCCAAAGGTAGAAGAAAGAGTCTACTCCATCGAAATCGATGAAGATTTCACAACCGTCCCAATCAGTAGGTACTTCAAAATCGCGGATATAAGAGCCCACCTCATTGCGGTACTCATAGGTTGTCCACGTTTTAGGAGGGGTACGCATTACCCCTTTACGCCAATCGTCTACCTTGCGCTCGTGATAGAAAATCACGGGTTGGTTTACATAGATAGGTACTCCATATTTGAGCGTACCGTTTTTCTGTATACCGTAGATATTCCAATTGGAAGGCACAGGAATCAACTCCCAAGCAGAAGCGTTGAAATCGGGTTTATAGAAATCTTTGGGACGCTCTTCAGGAGTTTTGCACCAGTGGAATTGCCATTGTCCATTGAGAGATTTCCAATAGGGAGAATGTTCAGGCAATACTTGGGTAGCCGTCTTTTCGTCTTTAAACGAGAAGAAATAAGCACGAGGATACTCTTTGTTAAGCGAGAGTTCCTCTACTGACTCCCATTCTTTACCAGTAGGGGCTGAGAGAGTGCCATAAGCAAAACCACCCAAAGGCTTGTGTTGGGCTAATAAATAAGGAGAGAGTAGTAAACTTAGCAGGGTACTTACTGTTCTAAAATAGTGTTTCATAAATTATTAGTATTAGTTTCGTCTTTTTGAAGATTGGATAATAAGGGTTCTACCTTGGTGTAATCTTTTACAACTTTGATGCATAAAAAAAAGGAAATGATTAACAAAAGGGTACCAATCACATTTATAATTGAAGTTGTATATGACATCTCGATAGTAGGGTCATCAAGCATAGAGGCTCTAAAAACAAAGTAATTTACTACAGAAGAAATAATTGAAAACGTCCACCAAATGGTTACAAAATTAGTAGGTAGTTTGGGTTGTATGTCTCCCCTTTGTATGAAAAGATTGCGAGTACTATCGTATATTTCTTTCATTATGCGATATGGGAGTACCCAGTTAGCAAAAGGAATGAACCAACTCCCTACTGCCCAACCATCGGTATATGAGAGGTTATTTTTCAGTTGGTGCAAGTTGTAATAAGCGCGCCTGAACCACATCAAAAAAAGAATACTCATTATAATGAATATCACAAGCCACAAAATACCTACTATACCTGAGAAAACATCACTCAGTTCAGCTCTTGCAAACAATTCGTCATCTATTTCACCTACAAGGAACTCTCTAATAACATATAGTTCAAAAATATCTGAAATCAGAAATATGAATAAAAAAGCAAAGGATATCCACAACATTATTATGGCATTCTTAGCACGGGTAGTATTATCTCTTAACATTTTTGTTGGTTTTTATAAGAAAAGGCGTAACCGAAAGTTGATATTAAAAAAGGTTACGCCTTTTCTTGTTGAATATTGAAATCTCTAAATTTATAAATTATTAAACGCCCAACATATTTTTGGGGTCTAAAATCTCATCGAGCTTATCCTTAGAAAGCAAGCCGTGTTCTAATACTAAATTGTACACTGACTTACCTGTTTCAAGGGCTTCTTTGGCTATCTTGGTGCTGTTCTTATACCCTATATGTGGGTTGAGCGCTGTAACGATACCGATACTGTGTTTTACCATATTGAGGCATACTTCGCGATTGGCGGTAATACCTTCGATACACTTGGTGCGCAAGGTGTCGATAGCGCGTTCTAAGAATACGATAGACTCGATAATGCACTGGCAGAGCACCGGTTCCATTACGTTGAGTTGCAACTGACCTGCCTCAGCGGCGAAGGTAACGGTAAGGTCATTACCAATCACTTTGAAGCACACTTGGTTCACTACTTCGGGGATAACAGGGTTTACTTTGCCGGGCATAATAGACGAACCAGGTTGCATTTTAGGCAGGTTGATTTCGTTGAGTCCTGCACGAGGTCCTGAAGAGAGCAAACGCAGGTCGTTACAAATCTTAGAGAGTTTTACAGCCATACGTTTTAATGCAGAGGAATAAATTACATATGAACCGGTATCAGGGGTAGCTTCCACCAAGTTAGAAGCAGTAACGAAGGCTTCGCCTGTGAGCTTAGCTAAGTTTTCGGCACATAGTTTGGCATATCCCTTAGGAGCGTTGAGCCCTGTACCAATGGCGGTACCTCCCATATTGATTTCTAAGAAGAGCTTGGCGTTGCTTTGCAAGCGAGCGATTTCTTCTTCGAGGTTGGCTGCAAAAGCTTCAAATTCTTGACCAAGCGTCATAGGTACAGCATCTTGCAACTGGGTACGACCCATTTTTATCACATCAGCGAACTCTTTACCTTTCTTACGAAAAGCCTCAATGAGCAATGATAGGCGCTTGATGAGCGTTTCGTTCATCTTGATAACAGCTAGCTTTACAGTAGTAGGGTAAGCGTCGTTTGTAGACTGTGATTGATTCACGTGGTCGTTAGGAGAGCAGTGTTGGTAATCACCACGAGGATACCCCATAATTTCCAAGGCGCGATTGGCTATTACTTCATTAGCGTTCATATTCACCGAAGTACCAGCCCCTCCTTGAATCATATCTACAAGGAACTGATGGTTAAACTTCCCTTCGATTACTTCTTTGCAAGCCTCAGAAATAGGTTTGAGCAGTTCGTCGGGGAGTAATCCCAAAGCGTGGTTTGTTTGAGCTGCGGCGAGTTTTACATAACCAATAGCTTTTACAAACTCAGGGTAATCACCCATTTTAGTTCCTGTAATGCGGAAGTTTTCGATGGCGCGTTGTGTTTGTACGCCATAATAAGCATCGGCGGGCACTTGCAAGTCGCCGATAAGGTCGGATTCTGTTCTAAATTTTGTCATAATTTTAAATTTTATATTTTTAGTAACTTTATATATGATACTTACGTTATGCAACGAAAATGTATTGGTTTAAAAAATTTCGGTAAAAGTACGGAAGTTTTTTTTAATAGAAAAGAAAAAAGGAAAATATTTTTTAAGACAACGTAACTTCGATTTAAAGAGGTGAGGTTATGCCTTAGAAATTAAACAAAAATTGGTAGATTAGTAAATTTAGAAATTAGCAAATTGGTAAAAGGAAGAGATGAAAATAGTTATTTGGCAGGTCGAACTTGTAGGACAGACCGGACGTCATACATTTGAGAATTGTCGAAAAAACTCCGAAAAACTCTGAGTTTTCGGGAAGGGTTGGAGAGGAAACAGAGATACTAAGGAGGTATCGGAAAAAAATGAAGGAAATCGGAAGAGGGTTGAGAGAAAAATTGGTGCAAAAAGGCTGTAAGGAGGGTGGGGTTAGCTTATAGAGAGCTTATAGGAAGCTTATACGAATCTTGGACGATTGGTATAGAAAGGGTATATAAATAGTTGATAAATAGCATAATACAGCGATGCAAAAAGTGGTGAAAACGGGGTTTCGAGGCGAAAGAAAGAGAATCCTCACCCCTGCCCTCTCCCAAGGAGAGGGGGAATGTGGTGACGGAAAAAGGGAAGAAAAATTAGAGAATTAGCAAATTAGAAAATTAGTAAAAGGGGAGGTGTGGGGTCTTAGGGCATAGGTATTAGGGTTATGACGGAAAGTGGATAGTCGGATTGGGAAATTAGAGAATTAGCAGATTTGGAAATTAGCAAATGAGGACGGGAGGGACGAGGTAAGATGGATGGGATAGAAGAGACGGGAGATTAAATTAGCAAATTAGTTGGAGTTATATTGAATAAGCGTTGATAATCATTTAATTGCTTAGAAGAATTGCCGGACAAAAAAGGGAGCTAAACTTATAAACAAAAAATATTAGTTCGTAATTCAAAATTATTTTATATCTTTGCATTCTAAAAAATCAAATAACGCTTAGTTTATGGAATATTTAGATTTTGAACAACCTATTAAAGAGCTTGAAGAACAGATGGAAAAGTGTCAGGTCATCGGTAATGAAAGTGATGTGGATATGACTGATGCTTGCAAGAAGATAGAAAAGAAACTCAACCAAGTAAAGAAGGAAGTTTATGGTAATCTTACGGCGTGGCAACGAGTGCAAATCTCTCGCCACTTGGAGAGACCTTATACTCTTGACTATATCAACTCACTTGCAGGAAACACTTTCTTGGAACTTCACGGCGACCGTACAGTGAAAGACGATAAGGCGATGATAGGAGGTTTTGGAAAGATAGATGACCAAAGTTTTTTGTTTATTGGTCAGCAAAAAGGAGTAAATACTAAGATGCGACAATATCGCAATTTTGGTATGGCAAACCCCGAAGGGTATCGCAAAGCCTTGCGATTGATGAAACAAGCTGAAAAGTTTAACATTCCTATAGTGAGTTTTGTAGACACGCCAGGAGCTTTCCCTGGTATTGAAGCTGAAGAACGCGGACAAGGAGAAGCTATTGCTCGCAATATATTGGAGATGTCACGTTTAAAAGTGCCTGTAATAGTGTTTATCATAGGCGAAGGAGCTTCGGGAGGAGCGCTAGGTATCGGTGTAGGTGATAAAGTGTATATGCTTGAAAATACTTGGTATTCGGTAATATCGCCAGAGTCTTGTTCCTCTATATTATGGCGTAGCTGGGAGTACAAAAAAGAAGCTGCTGAAGCACTAAAACTCACCGCTCCTGATATGAAGAAGTTAAAACTGATAGATGAGATTATTAAAGAACCACTCGGGGGGGCACATCGCGATCGCGAAATGATGTTTGCTACTGTTCGCAAAGTGATATTGGACACTTATAAGGATTTGAAGAAGCTTCCCACCGATAAATTGGTTGAAAAACGAATGAACAAGTACCTCGCGATGGGGGTGTTCAGTGAGAAGTAAGAAAATGATAATATCAACAACTTATAAAGGCGCTATTTAAGCGCTTTTTTTATAAAATGAAGATAGTAAACGGTTGCTAAATAGAAGAGTAAAGAAAACTTTTCAGAAGTTATCAACAGACTATTAACAGTGTTTGTGGGTAAAATCATCTACCCCCAATTAAACTATTTCGTATCTTTGCCGTATGAACGAAACAGAAAACACATCAGTACCAGAAATTGTTCCTGCAATACAACCATTCTCGCGAACACAAGTGAGTTTAGAGCGAGGAAAGCTCCCTCCACAAGACCTCAATCTTGAAGAAGCTATCTTGGGAGCTATGCTCATTGACAAGAAAGGCGTTGATGATGTGATAGACATACTCAACCCTGAAGTTTTTTATAAAAAACAACATCAACTTATCTATCAAGCCATCTTTGAACTTTTCAACGAATCGGAAGCTATCGACCTGCTTACGGTGGCAGAACAACTTCGCAAAAATGGCAATTTGGAGGCGGTGGGAGGAGAGTTTTACCTTATTAATCTCACCCAACGAGTATCATCATCTGCTAACGTGGAATTTCACGCACGTATTATTTTACAGAAGTTCATCAAGCGCAAGCTCATTGAAATTTCTTCGGAAATTATAGAAGACGCTTACGACGATACTCGTGATGTGTTTGATTCGTTGGACAGTGCTGAGCAGAAACTCTATGAAGTAACACAAGGTAACCTAAAACGTTCTAGTGAAGCAGCAGGAGATTTGGTGATAAAAGCACTCAAGAAAATACAAGACCTCTCTAATAAAAAAGACGGTTTTAGTGGAGTTCCTTCGGGCTTTACTAAACTCGACCAACTCACCTCAGGTTGGCAAGCGAGCGACCTTATTATCGTAGCGGCACGCCCAGGTATGGGGAAAACAGCCCTCACGCTTTCTATGGCAAGAAATATAGCAGTAGGGCAGGGGATACCAGTAGCGTTTTTCTCGTTGGAAATGTCGTCGGTACAGCTTATTACGCGTTTGATTTCTTCAGAAACAGGTCTGTCGTCAGAGAAATTGCGTACAGGGAAGTTGGAAGAGCACGAGTGGTATGTGTTAAATACTAAGGTGAAAGACCTAGAAAAGGCTCCTCTTTTTATAGATGATACGCCTTCTATATCAATTTTTGACCTCCGAGCTAAAGCGCGCCGACTCTCTACACAGCACGGCATTCAGCTAATTATCATTGATTACTTACAGTTGATGACGGCAGGAGGTAGCAAAGGAGTGGGTAACCGCGAGCAAGAGATTTCTACAATTTCTCGTAACTTAAAAGCTCTCGCTAAGGAGTTGAACATACCCGTAATAGCGCTTTCACAGCTTTCGCGTAATGTGGAATCACGTCCTGGACAGCAAAAGCGTCCGCAGTTATCCGACTTACGTGAATCAGGAGCGATTGAGCAAGATGCCGATATTGTATCGTTTATCTATCGTCCTGAATACTATAAAATTACAGAATGGGACGACGAATCAGGAACACCTACCGCTGGACAAGCTGAGTTTATTGTGGCTAAACACCGCAATGGAGGTTTGGATAGTATCCGATTGAAGTTTGAAGGGCATTTGGGAAGGTTTGCTAACTTAGAGGAATACGATAGTGGAGGCTATTTACCTATGGGGGTACAAGAATTTGTTTCGAAGATGAATGAAAATGTAGCTTTTGAAACTGTGCCTACTGCGAATCCGGAGCAGGCTTTTGGAGCTCCTTCCTCCACCTCAACCGACGACGATATACCTTACTAAAAATACTCTTGGAGTGTGTGAATATCCAAGAATCCTTTTTTGCCATTCTTCTCAATAGCGTAAAACGATGCCGAGAGAGGAATGGCTTTGTTATAAAATTAATACTTATCGTATTGCAAATTAAAAAAAGTAGTATCTTTGCGGAGTCAAACAGACTTCATTATGATTAAATCATATATATCCAAAATATTTGCCTCTATCGTTAAAAAAAAGATAGACCGCTGGGCTAAAGCTCCAATAGACACACAACAAAAAGTATTCCAGTCGCTTATAGCACAAGCTAAAAATACGGCTTTTGGGCGTGACCATCATTTTGAGGAAATCAAAACGTATGAAGATTTTGTTGCTCGCGTACCTATACGCGATTATGAAGCCTTGCGTCCTTATATCGATAGGGTAGTGGAGGGTGAAAAAGATGTGCTATGGAAAGGCAAACCACTTTATTTTGCTAAGACTTCAGGGACTACCAGCGGGGCGAAGTATATCCCTATTACCAAAGCCTCGATGCCCTTCCATATTCAGGCAGCACGTGATGCGATTTTATGTTATATACACGAGACTAAAAAAGCCGATTTTGTAGAAGGAAAGATGATTTTCTTGCAAGGAAGTCCTATTTTAGGGGAAAAAAACGGCATCAAAACAGGGCGACTTTCGGGCATCGTGGCACACTATGTACCTGCTTATTTGCAGCGCAATCGTATGCCTTCGTACAAAACTAATTGTATAGAAGATTGGGAAACCAAAGTAGAAGCAATTGTTACCGAAACTTTCTCTAAAAATATGACTTTGATTAGTGGGATACCTTCGTGGGTGCTGATGTACTTCGAACGGTTGTACACGCGCTCAGGTATCAAGATAGGAAAACTGTTTCCTAACTTTAATCTGTTTATTTATGGAGGGGTGAATTACGAGCCCTATCGCCAACAATTTGAGCACCTCATCGGGCGCAAAGTGGATAGCATAGAACTCTATCCTGCCAGCGAGGGATTCTTTGCCTATCAAGATAGTCAAACGGAGAAAGGAATGCTCTTACTGCTTAATTCGGGTATTTTTTACGAGTTTGTAGAAGCTGATACTTTCTTCAGTGATGCTCCCAAACGAGTGGCTTTGCAGGACGTACAATTGGGGGTGAATTATGTACTCATTATTTCTACCAATGCCGGGCTTTGGGGTTACAACATAGGCGACACTGTCCAATTTACTTCGCTTGCGCCTTACCGCATAGTAGTTACGGGGCGCATCAAGCATTTTATTTCGGCTTTTGGCGAACACGTGATTGGTAAAGAAGTGGAAGAGGCAATGCGCGAGGGGTTAGAGGCTACAGGAGCGCGTATCACAGAATTTACGGTCGCTCCTCAGGTAAATCCGGTAGGGGGTTTGCCTTATCACGAGTGGTTTGTAGAATTTGAGCAAAAACCTACTGATATGAAACGCTTTGCCCAAGTGATAGATGAGGCGTTACAAAAACAGAATATGTACTACTACGACCTCATACAAGGGAAAGTACTCCAACCGCTCAAAATAACCGAAGTCCCCGAAGGCGGTTTTGCCTCTTATATGAAGTCGCAAGGAAAGCTCGGCGGACAGAACAAAATACAGCGATTGGCGAATGATAGAAGTGTTGTGGAGCGATTAGTTAAAAGTTAAGATTAAGACTGATTACTTAAGAAGCGTAAATTATCTCGCATATTCAGTTCTTGAGGACTTTGACTCTACAAATATTTGCAAATCATTTTTGCTTAACAATAATGTAGAATTATTAAATAACGTGAGTTTGACGTAAGAAAAGCGTAGCTTACGCTACAGAAATCTTACAAATCTATACAAATCAAACAAATAGACAACAAGTAGCCTGAAAGTCTCGCACAGATTACACAGATTGCACGGATTTAAACACAAATAGATTTTAATATTATGGAACAAAAATCCACGGATGACTATCTTCGTTATTAGATTTCACAGATTACAGTATAAAAGCTGTAAATCAGTATTATATATATCGAACTGACGTTAAATAAAAAAGCCAATAGTAAAATGCTATTGGCTTTTGTTTTTTAGTTGTTTTGTAATTTGTAGTTGATAGGGTAAGCAAAGGTAACCGGTGTAGGTTTACCACGTTGTTTACCAGGGATAAGTCTAGGAAGTTTCATAATAAGTTTCTTAGCATCATCTTCCAAAATTTTATCGGGACCACGCACTCCTAAAACGGTAATAGTACCATCGGTATTGATGCGGAAGTTTACAAATACTTTTCCTTGAATACCCATTTCGGCGGCAGCTTGTGGATAGCTAAAGTTCTTTACTACGTGTTTGTTCAAGTTTTCTTGAAAACATTTCATTTGTTGATCTTTAGGAACGTTTTTACAAGCTTCGAACATAGGTTTATCTTCGATAATAGTAAAAGGCACATCTACATCAGGAGCTTCTTCTACTACAGTTTGTTTAATTTCTTCTACTTTAGCTATTTGCTCATTTTTAGTAGTTTCAGTAGTACCAATTACTTGTTCTTCGATTTTAGTATCGTTTTCCACTACTTTTACTTCCTCTACCACTGTAGGGGCTGGAGGTGGTGGAGGTGGTGGAGTTTCAGGAGGGGTCTCCATTGTGTAGTTCTCTTGATTTTCGTCAAGAGCCTTATCCACATCTGACGTACGGTTGTCTTGAACGCTTTTGTCATACACTTTTGCTTCGAACCCCCATAAGGTAAGGGCTGATACAAGAGCGAATCCTATGGCAAAGAACAATCCGCTACTTTTTGCCAAATCGGCTTTCGGATTTTTTTTAGGTTGCATAATGATTTTCTTTTAAAAGGTTATTAAATATACTTTTTATCTGAAAAGCTTTTCATACTTTCTCATAAACAGTAGAGCAACAACTGTGCCAAATGTATTGAAGAGCATATCAATATAGTCGGCAGAGCGAGTAGTGGTGAGTAAGCCTTGTAATATTTCCATCGTTGCGCCTAAAAACAAGGCGGTGATTACTGCCCATAATTTACTTCTAAATGCTAATATAAACAGTGCTGTGTAACCGAAATAGAAGCTGAAATGAGCAACTTTGTCTAAATAGGGAATGCGAGGTGCTTTGGGCATTTCGCTGGATGAGATAAGACTTAGAGTGATAATAGCTATCGTCCATATACCCCATAACAAAGTGTATTTGTGTTTTTTAAGCATTTATTAGGGTTTTATAAGCTTCGGCTGAGAGTAGATTATCTAACTGGGTAATATCGCTTATTTTCAGTTGTATTATCCACCCTTTACCATATGGGTCGGTATTTACTTTCTCAGGTTTTTGGTTTAGCGGTTCATTAAACGCGATTACTTCGCCCGTGAGTGGCATAAATAAATCGGATACTGTTTTTACGGCTTCGATACTGCCAAATATTTCATCTTCATTAAGGGTATCGCCTATGGTTTCTACTTCCACATACACAATGTCGCCTAATTGGTGTTGAGCAAAATCGGTAATGCCTGCTGTGGCTATATCACCTTCGATGCGCACCCATATGTGTTCTTTAGTGTATTTTAAATCAGATGGAAAGTTCATTGCCCAATAAATGTCTTAAAAAGCGAGCCAAAGGTACTCTCTTTTTTTGTAACTACCAAATTTTTATTAGAAAAATTTTAACATTTTATTTGAGTTGTGGGATAATGGTCGGTAAATTAGTAGATTAGGTGTGTGCTAAACGAGTGGTTAATGGTTAATGGCTAATGGTGAAATTGGGAGAGGATTATACGAAGCTTATAGGATAATCGGATAATGAGTGGAGTTACAGTGGGTCTACAGTGGGTCTACAGTGGGTCTACAGTGGGTCTACAGTGGGTCTACAGTGGGTCTACAGTGGGTCTACAGTGGGTGTCATATCCTGAAATAGGTTTACACTAAAAACCATAAAAAGATATGACAAAAGGGAGGAAAGAAACAGTTCGGTACAGTGATTGCTTTAAGTTGAGTATCGTAGAAGAGATTGAGAGAAACGGATTGAGTATTGAAAACTGCCGACGCAAGTACGGCATTGGAGGAAGTACAACGATTCAAAAATGGCTCAAAAAGTATGGCAAAGATCACTTATTAAATAAAATAGTACGCGTGGAAACAATTGATGAAATCGGGGAGCTTCAAGCTCTTAAAAAGGAGTTAAAAGCCCTTAAAGAGGCTTTTGCTGAAACGACTTTAGAGAATAAAGTTTATAAGACTTATTTTCAAATTCTTGGTCAGGAAACAGGAATG
>NZ_JBPRKH010000021.1:0-51123 GCF_051417515.1 Capnocytophaga sp. G1920 | reverse complement strand
TGAAGGGTGTTTAGAGGCTTTGAAGAAGGCTTTAAAAGGGAAGAAAAGGTCAGAGTCTTTAATACATCATTCGGATAGAGGAGTTCAATATTGTTGCAAAGAGTATATATTGTTATTGCAAAAAGAGGACATTCAAATTAGTATGACTCAGGAGAATCACTGTTATGAAAATGCTCACACGGAGCGTATCAATGGGATTCTCAAGCAAGAGTTTAATTTAGGAGTTACTTTTAATACTGAACAACAGGCTCTTAGTGCGGTATGCTCGGCTATAAAGACATATAATCAAAAACGTCCTCACTATGCATTGAACCTAAAAACTCCTGATCAGGTGTACTTTCAAAAGGTAGCTTAATGAAAAAATTTGACTAATAAAATAATAATTAATTATGACAACCTTTTTTAGGACGTGACAAAACTGAAAGCAAAATGTTTTTATATATTAAATTATTTGTACCTTTGCCCTCTCAAAAGAAAGAATTTGCAAATGTTGAACTTAAACGATACCCTTAAACAACATATATTACAAGCTGTACAAAAACTGTATGGTGTGAGCTTAGAAAGCGTTGAATTGCAACAGACTAAAAAAGAGTTTGTGGGCGATGTTACTCTTGTGGTGTTTCCGCTATTGCGTCATATCAAAGGTAATCCTGTGCAGATAGGAGAACAAATAGGAGGGTACTTAAAAGAGAAAGCAGGTGATTTGGTAACTGACTTCAATGTGATCAAAGGTTTTTTAAATCTTGTAATTGCTGATAGTTACTACATCGACTTTTTAAAAGAGGTGAAGAATAATCCTCAGTTTGGTTTGGCAACGCCTAATAGTAAAGAGGCTATTTTGGTGGAATACTCATCACCTAATACTAATAAACCGTTGCACTTAGGGCATATCCGCAACAATCTCTTAGGGTATTCGGTAGCTGAAATCTTAAAAGCAGCTGGACATAAGGTGTATAAAACCCAAATCATCAACGATAGGGGGATACACATTTGCAAATCGATGGTGGCGTGGCAACGTTTTGGTAATGGTGAGACTCCTGAAAATACAGGGTTGAAGGGTGATAAATTAGTAGGGAATTACTATGTGGCGTTCGATAAGGCGTACAAAGCTGAAATACAGCAATTAGTAGAACAAGGGAAGACCAAAGAAGAAGCGGAAAAACAAGCTCCTATATTTGTAGCAGCCCAAGAGATGCTTCGCCAATGGGAAGCAGGCAACCCCGAAGTAATAAAACTTTGGAAACAGATGAATGGCTGGGTATACGATGGTTTTGCCGTTACTTATAAGAATTTAGGTGTTGATTTCGATTCGTATTACTACGAGAGCAATACCTATTTATTAGGGAAAGACATTGTGGAACGCGGTTTGGAGCAAGGTGTGTTCTTCAAGAAAGAAGATGGTTCAGTTTGGTGTGACCTTACCGCCGATGGCTTAGATGAGAAGTTGGTGCTTCGTGCTGATGGTACGTCGGTTTATATGACGCAAGATATGGGGACTGCTACCCAGCGTGTGAAGGACTATCCTGATGTAAAAGGAATGGTGTACACGGTAGGTAACGAGCAAGATTATCACTTCAAAGTGCTTTTTCTTATCCTGAAAAAGTTGGGTTACGATTGGGCATCACACTTGTATCACCTGAGCTATGGTATGGTAGATTTGCCCAGTGGCAAGATGAAAAGTCGCGAGGGCACCGTAGTAGATGCCGATGACCTTATTGCTGAAATGGAGCGAACCGCCAAAGAGATTTCACAAGAACTGGGCAAACTCGACGGTTATACCGAAACGCAGAAAGAAGCCTTGTATCACACCATAGGTTTGGGAGCCTTAAAATACTATATATTAAAAGTAGACCCCAAGAAGCGCATTTTGTTTGACCCTAAAGAGTCTATTGATTTTCAAGGGAATACAGGTCCGTTTATACAATACACTTACGCTCGTATCCAGTCGATTATGCGCAAGTATGCTGAAATGGGAGGTAGGAATGAAGCAACGGTAGAAAAAGTTAATGGTTTGCACGAAAAGGAGAAGGCTTTGTTAAAGAGCATCACCCTATTTCCGTCGGTTGTACAAGATGCTGCTGATAGTTATAGTCCTGCTATTATTGCCAATTATGTGTATGATTTGGTTAAAGACTTTAATTCGTTTTACCAAAATGTATCGATTTTGGGAGAGGAAGAGGAGAGCAAGCGTGATTTCAGGGTAATGTTGAGCAAGAAAATAGGAGAAATTATAGCAGAGTCGTTTAAAATGCTGGGTATACAAGTTCCTGAGAGAATGTAGGTTATAATAGTAGTATAAAAAAGTTATAAAAAAAAGTATTCAAAAAATTTGCAGGAATGAATAATTGTTGTACCTTTGCAACCGCAAATAAAGGAAAAGCCAGTTGCGAATTTATTGGAAAAGAAATAAGCGAAAATAGCTCAGTTGGTAGAGCGCAACCTTGCCAAGGTTGAGGTCGCGGGTTCGAACCCCGTTTTTCGCTCTTTTTTTATGTTTATCATAGAAGGCTCGGATGGTGGAATCGGTAGACACGCTGGACTTAAAATCCAGTGGGCAGTAATGCCTGTGCGGGTTCAAGTCCCGCTCCGAGTACAATCTTCAATCACTACTTACGAAGATAGGTAGTGATTTTTTGCTTTTATGTAACCTTTAAAAATATTTTGAGTATGGAAACAGCTGTAACCTTTGCTACCTCTGATGTAGATAAATTAAATTCAATAAAAGATTTTATAAAGTCTTTAAATGTCTCTATCATTCAAGAAGAGGACATACCTCAGCCTATTGAAATGACGCCAAGATTAATGAAATACTTGGAAGAGTTGGAAGCTGATAACACTCCTTTTGACCAATGTGAAGATTCGTATGTAATGGTTAATAGACTTGCATCTAAATATGGACTTACTTTACAAAATTAGTAATACAGTACGAGCTGAGTCTGAGCTTGAGAGTGCAATCAACTATTACCAAGAAGTTGCTAATGATAGAGTAGCTGAGAACTTTATCAATGAGTTTGTAAAAATCTTGGATTTTATAAAGCACTTCCCTTTTCAGCGAATATACAAAGATAATTTAAGAGGTGTTTCTATGAAGAAATACCCTTACATTGTATTCTATGTAGTAGATGATATAGAAAGAGAAATTATCATTAAAGGGGTGTTCAATACATACCAAGATGTTAGCAAATACCCTGAATAAGAAATAAGAAAGGCTATCTAAATTTTGTTTAGGTAGCCTTTAGTTATTGAGTACAATTTTCAATCACTACTTACGAAGAGAGGTAGTGATTTTTTTGTTATTACATACTTCTTAAATATTAATGTAATGAAGTAATTATCCTTCACTTTTATTGTTTTTATCATTAAAAAGCGTACCTTTGCCTGCACAACAAAATAACAAGATAATGAATACAGGTTTTTTCAAGGGGTATCAAGAGGCAGAGTTATACTTCTACGAATGGAATTACAAGCCTCAACAAAAAACACTTATTGTAATACATCGCGGTCACGAGTACGGTGAGCGCTTACAGGAATTTGCTACGCACCCGCTGTTTGCGTCCTATAATATTTTTGCTTTTGATATGAGAGGACACGGACATACTAAAGCTTCAGTATCGCCTGCTTTTATGGATTCAGTACGAGATTTAGATGCTTTTGCTAAGTTTTTGCAACAAGAATACGACGTGCAAGAAGAGGATATATTTGTAGTAGCCAACAGCATAGGAGGGGTGATTGTATCGGCTTGGGTACACGATTTTGCTCCACGTATTGCTGGAATGGCACTTTTAGCACCTGCTTTTGAAATCAATTTAATAGTTCCCTTAGCCAAGCAAGCTATAGAATTAGCACTAAAAGTGAAACCTAATCTTGTTGTAAAGAGCTATGTTAAGTCTAAAATGCTCACTCGTGACCCTGAACAGCAACGCGCCTATGATACCGATAGGTTTATCACGCGGTCTATCAACGGGAAACTGCTTATAGATTTAGCTAATGCAGGCAAGCGATTGGTCGAAGATGCTGCTGCTATTACTATTCCCACACTACTGCTTTCAGCTGAAAAAGACTTTGTGGTGATTAACAAGCAGCAGAAACAATTCTATGTAAACTTATCTTCTGAAATAAAAGAATTTGTTACCTTAGAAGGATTCCACCACGGCATTTTGTTTGAGCAAGGCAGAGAAGAGGTATATAAATTACTTGAACAGTTTATCAGTAGAGCTTTTGAAACACCTCTTGTATCACCTTCTTTGAAACCCGATACTTTTACTCAAAAAGAGTACGAAATAATGCAATACGAGCTTATCCCCAATAGAGAAAAGTACTATTACCGATTTCAGAAATGGGCACTGAGTAAGTTAGGACACCTCAGTGGCGGAATGGCGATAGGACTGGAATATGGATTTGATTCAGGAGCTTCAATGGATTACGTTTACAAGAATATTCCTCAAGGGAAATGGGGTATAGGTAAACTGATGGACAAAAGTTATCTCAATGCCATTGGGTGGCGAGGCGTACGTATACGCAAAGCACACTTATTGGAGCAAGTAGATAAAGCGATACAAGCTTTGCAAGCCGAAGGGAAGAAAGTAAAGATACTTGATATTGCTGGAGGAGTAGGTAATTATCTGTTTGACATCAAAGAAAAGCACCCAGAGGTAGAAATTGTCATCAATGAGTTTTTACCAGCTAATATAGAAAAAGGGGAGCAAACCGTCAGAGAAAGAGGCTTTCAAGATATACGATTCACTAACTACAATTGTTTTAAAGCCGATAACTACACAAGTTTGGACTATAATCCTAATATCACTATCATATCTGGTATTTTTGAACTTTTTGGTGATAATAAATTAGCTAATGAGGCGATAAAGGGAGTTGTGTCGATTTCAGAAAACGGTTTTTTGATTTATACAGGACAGCCGTGGCACCCACAACTCAAAACGATAGCCTTTGTACTAAAAAGTCATCAAGAGAAAGATTGGGTGATGCGTCGCCGTAGTCAGCGAGAGTTAGACGGGATATTTTCTCTTAATGGAGTGCAAAAGCAGGATATGCTGATAGATGATTTTGGAATCTTTACGGTTTCATTAGGGAAGATAGAAAAATAGGACTTTTCAGTATATCAAATAAATAGCCATTGTTGCAAAATATTTTATTCTATTTATTTGGTAGTTTCTGTAAAAGGTAGTAATTTTGCGCTCTGAAATTAAAAATCGGGATGTGGCGCAGTTGGTAGCGTACACGTATGGGGTGCGTGTGGTCGCTGGTTCGAGTCCAGTCATCCCGACTTTTTCTTTTTATACAATAGCTATTTGAAATGAATAAGGTATATCTTCCTTTGTTATTATATCTCTATTTTACCCTTCTTTAGCGTCTATTTCTTGAATGTATATCTACGGATATTTATGGTGGAGAACAATATGGATTGTTTTAAATTCAGCATAAAAGTTACGATACCATTTATAAACTGATGATTATTATATAGAAAATATATGAAACTTTCAAACTTTAATTTTGAACTTCCTAAAGAGCTATTAGCTGAGTATCCCAGTGAGAACCGCGACGAAGCACGCTTAATGGTAATACATCGTAAAACAGGAGAAATCGAACACCGACTATTTAAAGATGTAATCGACTATTTTGACGATGGAGATGTGTTTGTACTGAACAATACTAAAGTATTTCCTGCTCGCTTGTATGGGAATAAAGAAAAAACAAAGGCAAAGATAGAAGTATTTTTGTTGCGTGAACTCAGCGCTGAACAACGTTTGTGGGACGTACTTGTAGACCCTGCTCGCAAGATACGGATAGGCAATAAACTCTATTTTGGCAAAAATGCCGAATTGGTAGCCGAGGTAATAGACAATACGACCTCTCGTGGTCGTACCCTTCGTTTCCTATACGATGGTACTTATGAAGAGTTTCGCCAACATCTTACAGAATTAGGGCAAACACCTCTGCCTAAATACATCTCTCGTCCGGTAGAACCTGAAGATGAAGAACGCTACCAAACTATCTATGCTAAATACGAAGGCGCTGTTGCTGCACCTACTGCGGGTTTGCACTTTTCTAAGCACTTGATGAAGCGTTTGGAAATAAAAGGTATTACCTTCGCTGAGGTAACTTTACACGTGGGGTTAGGAACTTTCAATCCTGTAGAGGTAGAAGACCTTTCTAAGCACAAAATGGATAGTGAAGAGATACACATTCCTGAAAGTCAAACAAAAATCATTAATGCAGCTAAGGTGAATAAAAAACGTGTATGTGCGGTAGGAACTACCGTAATGCGCGTGTTGGAAAGCTCAGTTTCATCTGATGGTTTTCTAAATCCTTTTGACGGTTGGACAAATAAGTTTATTTTTCCTCCATATGATTTTAGTATAGCCAATGCAATGATTACCAACTTTCACACTCCTAAATCTACCTTGTTAATGATGGTCTCAGCTTTTGCGGGGCACGACCTCATTATGCGTGCTTATAAAGAAGCCGTAGAGCAGAAATATAAATTCTATTCTTACGGTGATGCGATGCTTATTCTATAAGAAGAGTTATATATAAAGAAAATGACGGTAGAGAGAACTCCTTGCCGTCATTTTTTATTTCTGAATAGTTATAGAGAGGATTTTTATTTTGTTCATAGTTAATCAGTAAGATTTTGTAACGCTTACTTATTTCCTAATTTAAAGTTTCAGTGTGGTTCGCACTATTTTCCTGCAAACGCTTTTACATCATCTTCTGAGATTTCTTTGCCTCCTAAGATAATGAGTCGCTCTACTACATTACGCAGTTCGCGAATATTACCCGTCCAATCTTGTTTTTGAAGAAGCTCTATTGCTTTTTTGCTAAATTTCTTCGGACTAATACCTTGTTCCTCGGCTATTTTTGCTGAAAAATAATCAATAAGTAGTGGGATATCGTCTCTGCGCTCGTTAAGTGACGGTACTCTGATGAGAATTACTGCCAAACGGTGGTACAAATCCTCACGGAAACGACCTTCGGCTATTTCTTTTTTTAAATCTTTATTGGTCGCCGCTATTACACGTACATCTACATTGATGTCCTTATCACTTCCCACGCGGGTAATCTTGTTCTCCTGCAAGGCACGCAACACTTTGGCTTGGGCAGAGAGACTCATATCGCCTATCTCATCCAAGAAAATAGTACCATTGTTAGCAGCCTCAAACTTACCTGCACGGTCTTTTACCGCCGAAGTAAACGCCCCTTTGATATGTCCAAAGAGTTCACTTTCTATCAGTTCAGAAGGAATAGCGGCACAGTTCACCTCTACCATCGGAGCTTCACTGCGCTCGCTTTGGTAATGAATAGCGTGAGCTACCAATTCTTTACCTGTACCATTAGAGCCCGTGATGAGCACACGCGCTTCGGTAGGTGCTACTTTTTCTATCATCTGACGGATTTGTTGCAAGGGGGCACTTTCTCCTATCATCTCATAGCTCTTGCTCACCTTCTTTTTGAGGTGTTTATTCTCTACCACTAATTTCTTCTTGTCGAGAGCATTGCGCACGGTGTTGAGCAAGCGGTTTAAATCAGGTGGTTTTGAGATATAGTCGTAAGCCCCTAAGCGCATTGCGTTTACTGCTGTCTCGAGGTCGCCGTGACCTGATATCATCACAAAGGGGATTTCGGGTTTGAGTTTCTTGACCTCAGCGAGTACTTCCATACCGTCCATCTTAGGCATTTTGATGTCGCATAGTACTAAGTCGTAGTCCTCTTTTTTGAGTTTTTCAACGCCTTCTACACCATCAGCTGCTTCTTCTACTTCGTACTCTTTGCTTTCTTCTACCAATATTTTGGTAAGTACACGGCGAATTGCCGATTCGTCTTCTATGATGAGTATTTTTGCCATAAATTCAATCTTTCCATTTGCCAATTTGGCATAATCTGCTAATTACTCCGCAAAGGTAGTAAAAAAATAAAAAACTCTTGACATTCTGCCAAGAGTTTTTGACGTGTGTTTATGAAAAAGTGTATTTATTAGTTTTTAAATGTAGGTTTGAACTTCGATTGATATACTTGAAACTCTTGTTGAGTAGTGATTTTTTTGTAATCATTGTTGTTAAACATTTTCAAGTAGAGTTCTAATTGAGTAGGCGACATATACCCGGTGATACCTGTTATTAAATCGTTATTTTCGTCTAAGAACACCATTGTTGGGTAAGCCTGTACTTGCATATATCCGGTAAGTGGATGTGTGGCGTTACGGCGTTCAGCCAATGAGGGGTCATAGCCTTTGTTCTCAAACTTTTGTCCTTTGTAGTTCGCTACTTCGTTACCTTCGCCATTGAACTTTACAGCGTAGTAATTATCGTTTACATACTTTACTAAGTCTTTGTTCTTAAAAGTGTTGTTCGCTAACATCTTACAAGGTCCACACCAATTAGTGTATACATCAATAAATATTTTTTTAGGTTTTTTCTTCTGAGCAGCAATAGCTTGGTCAAAAGTCATCCATTTAATTTCCTGAGCTTCAAGAGTAGCGGTAGCTACCAAAACAAAAGCTACAATAGCGATGAGTTTTCTTGTCATACTGATAAAAGTTTGTAATTTTTTCGTGTTTATAGATTTTCAAAAACCGTGCCAAATGTATGTTCATCAGTGGGGGTGAGGAATTGCATTGCGATAGGCAGGTAGTACAAGTCTTGCAAATGAGGTTGCAGGCGCACGTAGTCTTTCTCAGTGGTCAAGATTCGCTTGCCTTGCAATTGCTGTATTTCTCTCTCGGTAAAATGATGATGGTCAGCAAAAGCTAAATGCTGAAAATCTGCTCCTTGTTCTTTCAAGAATGTGAGTAGCGGATTCGGATTGGCAATGCCTGTTACCAAAGTAAAAGGTTCTTGAATGAAAGTCGTCAAAGATATGTTTTCCGTCTCTGAAAATACTTGCTTATCATAGGCAATGGTTGCAAAAACGATAGGACAAAGGCAATGCTTCTGTAAACGCACTATGAGCTGAGTACGTTCTTTTTCTGACAATGAGGGAGGACATTTAGTTACAACCACTATATCGGCTTGTTGCACTCGGCTTACTACATCGCGGAGTCGCCCCATTGGAAGTAGCCAGTCGTCAGTAAACAGATGTCCGTAAGCGGTGAGCACTATGTTGATTTTTGCTTTTATGGGGCGATGTTGGAAAGCGTCGTCTAATATAATCAGCTCAGGAGGTGTAGGCAAAGCGAGCATTCGTTCTACACCTTCTACTCGGTTGGCACAAACGGCTAAGATAAAATCCTTAAATTTCCACCAAAATTGGAAAGGTTCATCACCTAAATCCAATACCGTAGAAGTCTCAGTAGCTAATATAAAACCCTTTGTCTTGCGTTTATAACCACGACTGAGCACGCCCACTCTGCGTTGTTTATGCAATCGCCTGATGAGGTATTCTACCATTGGGCTCTTACCTGTCCCTCCTACCGCTACATTACCTACGCAAATAGTAGGCACCGCAAAGGTATGTACTTTAAAAATGCCCACATTGTAGCACCAATGGCGCAGACGAACTATTGCACCATACAAACACGCCAAAGGGAAAAGAAGTATTCTAAAAAGATATTTAAACCATTTTCTCATAGCGGATATTTTGCACAAATCTCTTGAATCACTTCATCGATATCACTGTACTGAAAATCGATAAACTCTTTTATTTTATCACCATTATAAGTGCTTATCAAGCCAAGAGCATTGGCAGTTTGGAGGGTAAGTGCTCGCTTTTTAATACCAAAGAAACTCAAAAAACCGTCTAAACGTGCTAAACGACGTAATGTTTTATGCGAAATCTTTTTGGTTGGAGCTTTCACTCCCAAACCTTTCGCAATTTTCTCAAAAACCATTTGATAACTAAGATTAGCAGTATTCAGTATAAAGCGTTCTCCTGTAACCTCAGAGAACTGTAGCTGTATCATTGCACGCACTACATCGTCTACCGCCACAAAGCCTGTGCCTCCTGTGGGGTAATATCTCAGTCCATCAGCTACTTTTTTAAACAATAAGCCTGACCCCTGCTCGTAGAAGTCAGCTCCCAGCACTACCGATGGATTCACTATCACCACCGGCAATCCTTCTTGCGAGCCACGCCATACCTCCATTTCGCCACCGTTCTTACTGATAGCGTAATCAGTGTTATTGTCCTCACTATTCCAGTCGTTTTCCTCATCAATAGGTGTGTGAGGCAAAGCCGAAAGCGTAGCGATAGAACTTACATAGCAGAGCTTTTTTACCTTAAAGTCAATACACAAGTTTACGATATTAGCAGTTCCTTCCACATTCACTTTGATGAGCTGAGCAAAATCCTTAGGCTGAAAAGAGATGAAGCCCGCACAATGAAAAACAAAAGAAACATTCGCAAACGCTTGTTCGAGCGCAGGAATGTTACTTATATCGGCTTCTACCCACTCAATAGAGCGGAATTGTTCCGCTCCATTGGGGGATTGTTGTATAAAAAGTTGTTCGATTTTTTCTAACGAGTGGGTACTGCGATAGATAGCCCTTACTTTATGCGCCTTGTTTTGGGTAAGGTGAAAAAGTAAACGACTGCCAATCTGCCCTGTTCCGCCAGTTACTAAAATCATTATTTCTCGTCTAAAAGAATGTGTTCATCAATAAGTTTAAGAGCCATAGGCGAATCTTTTTCGTCGTAGAACTCGAAGGGGTCAAGAATAGAACATACCAATTCTTTACTCACTTGGTTGTTCAGTAGTTCAATAATTTCAGTGGGCAAATTGGTTTGCGTTCTGCCATACTTGTGTTTTATCATTCTTGAACCTTGTTTTTTTATTTCTTAGTCGGGGCAAAGATAATAATTATTTGCCAAATATGCCATTTGATGCATAAAAATAACTGAATAGCATTTAATTAGCAGTGGGGTAGGGGTATCCTTTATATACTATTACTTTTGCAGTATGAGTTTTGCTAAAGTTTCAAACTTTGATAAAGTTAAAAACACCCAATTGTCTCTCCTCTTACCTCCGTCTTATTTTTATTTTGTGTTCGTTTATTCTTCATCTGCTCGTCCTACTCGCACCGTCATTTGTATGAACATCGCCAAAGTTTCAAATTTTGGCAATGTTGAAATCTATTAATAACTCTCTTTTTATGTCTATCTTAACTTTAACTTACCTTCTACTTAGGTTCGTTCATTGTTCGTCTTTTGTTCGTCTTTTGTTCGTCATTTGTTCGTCTTTTGTTTATCTGCCCGTGCGGTTCGCACCGTCTTTTATTTGGTTACTCTTTGTTTGGTTGCCTGTCGTACTACGACCTCGCATCATCATCGATTTAGTATTATTGGCTTTATTGGCATTTTTGATATTATTACTTTTTTTTCACTACTTTACTGAAAATCCCTTTCCACCGGTATTGTCTTACCCATTTACCTTCTTCAGGAGTGAGTAAGTAAGGTTGTTTTTCTTGTTTAGCTTTATAAAATCCTTTGCAATAATCTAAGAAGAGTTTACCATTGCGTTTTCTTATGGCTAATTTTATGGCAGCGAGTAAAGTGAGGAAGAAACCGTATCGCAGACGGTAGAAAACGCTTCCTTGCAGGTAACGGGCATTGCTTTTATAGCCAGCACCTGTCGGGCGTAGGTGTTTTACGTGAAGAGTATCGTCAGTTTGTACTGTCCAACTCTGGTAGCGCGCCAATAGCTCATCGGCGGTGTCCCAGCCCATAGCTATTTTAAGTCCACCTATAGCTTCAAAACACGCCTTCCGATAAGATTTTACAGCACCTCTTAGGTGGTCTTTATTAGTGAGATTCTCAAGTACCCAAGAGCCATTTCTCTCAATATAACAAAAGCCCCCAAACATTCCCAACTGTGGATTTTCACTGTATTGCTGGCACATTGTTTCGAGATAGTTGTTAGGGAAGATGAGGTCGGCATCAAATTTGCAAATCACCTCTACGTCTTCTTTTAGGTAAGGAAGCCCATAGTTAAAAGTCTGCACTATTTTAGCCCCTGGTAGATGTTCACCCTTCTCACTGCGTTGCACCAATTGTACTACGGGATATTGGGTAGCAATTTGGTTCACTACCTCAGCAGTGGTATCGGTAGAACCGTCGTCTACTACTATAATTTGATAGGGAAGATAGGTCTGATTTAGCAGAGATTGCAAGGTAACACCAATGCTTTCAGCTTCGTTATAAGCAGGGATAATAATTCCGATATTCATTTACTTAGCGCTATCAGTTTCTATAAGTCCGTCTTTTAAGCGGACAATCCGTTTGGCATACCGAGCAATGTCTTCTTCGTGGGTTACCAAGATAACGGTATTCCCTTTTTGGTAGATTTCGTCAAAAAGGTTCATTATTTCATAAGAAGTTTTAGAGTCAAGGTTCCCAGTAGGCTCATCGGCTAAGATAATTGAAGGGTGGTTTACCAAAGCTCTCGCTATAGCTACTCTTTGGCGTTGCCCTCCTGATAGTTCATTGGGTTTGTGAAGCATACGGTCTTCTAATCCTACTAATTTCAGTACTTCTTTAGCGCGCTCGTGTCGTTTTTCTTTCTTAACGCCTGCGTATACCATAGGCAAAGCTACATTGTCTAAAGCCGTAGTACGTGGCATTAGGTTGAAGGTTTGAAATACGAAGCCTATCTCTTTATTGCGAATGTCGGCTAATTCCGAGTCGCTCATCTTGCTTACATCTTTACCGTTCAGAATATACTCGCCTGAGGTAGGCGTATCTAAGCACCCTAAGATGTTCATCAAAGTAGATTTACCAGAGCCCGATGGTCCCATAAGGGCAAGGTATTCTCCCTTTTCTATAGATAGGTTGATGCCTTTCAGTACGTGCAGTATTTCAGACCCTAATCTAAAATCTCGTTTGATATTTTTAATCTCTAATAAACTCATTTTCCTTACTGAATATTTTGGTTTAAGAAATGTAATAGCTTTCCAAAGGCTTTCCCACGGTGACTGATACGGTTCTTTTCTTCTTGGGTCAGCTCGGCAAAAGTTTGGTCAGAACCCTCAGGAATAAATATAGGGTCATACCCAAAACCGTTAGTGCCTACAGGGATAGTGCCTATACGTCCCTTTGCGATACCTTCAAAAGTATATATAGAGCCATCTAAACATAAAGCAATAACCGTTTTAAACTGAGCCTCTCTGTGTGAAATTCCTTCCATATTCTTTAGTAGCAAATACATATTGTCTGCATCGCTTTTGTGCTCACCTGCATACCGTGCCGAATATACCCCAGGAGCATTGTTTAATGCCTGTACTTCTAAGCCTGTATCATCGGCAAAAACGTTGCAATGATAATGCTCTTTGATGTATTGAGCTTTCAGCAAAGCGTTGCCCTCAATAGTAGTAGCAGTCTCTGCTATATCGTCATTGCAACCTATGTCGCTCAAACTTAGCAGTTCGATATTTTTAGGTAAAAGGGCTTGTATTTCCTTTAATTTATGCTGATTATGGGTAGCAAATACTAATTTCATACAGATATAAAACTCGAAAAGAGGTTACTTAGCAAGCATAACCTCTTCTCTAAATATGAAAACAATAAAATTATTCCTTTTCTTCTATCTTTTCTTCAGAGGCTTCAGCTAATTGTGTTTTTTGCAAATGCTTTAGCTCACGAAGTTTATTTTCCCACGTTTTAAGAGCTTCTTTTTGGTTGTTGATGTTCTTAATCACATCGCGTACTAATGGGTTCTTCTCGTCGATATTACCAAAGAAAGCTAAGTTGTTTTCTAACTGTAGTATCTCCGATTTGAGTTCATCAATACGACGTCTTACAAAAATCACCTCATTGTTAAGGGAGTTCTCGTTATCATCGTTGATAAGTCGTTCTAACTTGTTGTTATACTTAATAAGCTCAATTTCTTGCTTATCAAAATTGAGTTTCTTGTACAGTGCATCAATAATCTTATGGAATTTGATGTCGATGGTTCTCTTAGAATGATGAGTATTTCCTATAGCATTCCATTCATTCACAAAGTTTTGTAAGGTTGTTATCTCTTTATCTCTATCGGTGCCTAATTGATATTCTTTCAGCTTATCCAAAAAGGCTTTCTTTTGTTCAAGCGCATCAGACTCTTTATTTTTAGAATGCTGAATAGTCTCAGCAAATCTACTGAAATACGTATCACAAGCTCTCTTGAATTCCTTCCAAATTTTTTCGGTATTTCTAAGAGGAACGCTTCCTATTTCTTTCCACTCTCTCTGAATGTTCTTCATCAGTTCAGTAGTGGTTTCCCAATCGGTGCTATTTTGGTTAGCTTTTGCTATTTCTAATAAGGCTAATTTCTTAGTGAGGTTCTCTTGTTGTTCTTTTTTGAGTGTTTTGTAAAATTGGTTCTTCTTCTTGTTAAAAGCACGTAAAGCTATATTGAAAGATTTCCATACCTCATCAGCTTGTTGTAAAGGTACTTTTCCTACATTTAGAAACGACTGACGTAAATCTTCTACTTGCTTAGAAAGCTGTTTCCAAGCGCTGTGAGTAGTAGGTTCTTTCTCACCGAGTTTCTTAATCCGCTCAATGATGCCTTGCTTCTTCACTGCATTTTCTTCGTATATCTTATCTAAGTTTTTGAGGTAATATTGGCGTTTGTCGTGTATTTTCTTAGTAAGTTCACTGAAACGTTGCCATATGCTTTCGCGGTGTTCTTTATCTACAGGACCTATTTCCTCTTTCCAAACACGGTGTAACACTTGTAGCTCACGAGAGGCAATGAGAGCATCTACGTCGTCTTGGGCAAGTGCTTCGGCACGCTCAATAATTTTTAGTTTTTCTTCTAAATTGCGCTTAAAGTCGATGTCACGCAAGTCTTTGCTGAGGTGGATAAAGTCATAGAAGTTCTCTACGTGGTGGTGATAAGTATTCCACAAATCCTCATAATCGGCATTAGAGACGGCTCCTGCTTTGCGCCAACGCTCTTGCAATTGTTGAAACTGCTTAAAGGTAGTGCCTAAATGTTCTTCGGCATTGAGAAGGCTTTTGAGTTCTTCGATGATTTCTCGGCGTTTAGCAAGGTTTTCTTTATGGGTTTTCTCAATCTCTTTATAGTATTGATTGCGCTTTTCGCGATAATCGTTGAAAGCGGTGTAGAATTCTCTATAAACAGGAATTTCGTAAGAAAAATTATATAATTCTCCTCCGTCGGCTATGAACTCTTCTTTTTTCTCTTCTACAAGAGCGTCGTATTTTTTGTCGAACTCATAACGAATAGCGTCCACTTGCTTTTTGATAGCTTGGGTTTTCTCAGTTTGGAGTAGTTCTTTTAGTTCTTTGGTTAATTCACTAAGAGACATTGCCTCATAGTTTACTAATGACGCATCTTCTAAACGGTTGTCCTCGCGGTTATCCTCTATGGCTAATGTGTTTTTTTCCTCTGACATATCTAAGATTTAAATGCAACTATTGTTTAAAAACGCTACTAAATTACAACAATATTTTGAATTACCTACTATTTTTCTGTAAATATTTTTCTGCTTAATGTGTAGTAGAAATGTAAGTAGTTTATTATCAGTGTTTATTATGGGAGATTTCTTTAAGGCTTTCGATAAGAAAATCGACGTCTTTTACTGTGTTAAAGACGGAAAAAGAGCATCTGAGTGAGGGATATTGTAGAGCTTCCTCAGGTAAAAAAGCCGATAGTACGTGAGAGGTTTGCACGCTTCCACTCTGGCAAGCACTCCCTTTGGAACAAGCAATGCCTTTTAAGTCTAACTGAAAAAGCAGGGTGCTATTTTGGTTTTTCAATGAGGGAAAACCTATGTTCACAATGGTGTAACTGCTCTCGTCTAAAGTATCGGACATTCCGTTAAATACCGCCTCTGGGAAATGATGTTTGAGTTGTTTGATAAAATAACGCTTCAGGTCTTTGAGCTTTTCAGTGTTTCTATCTAAATTAGTGTATGATAGACTAAAAGCGACTTCCATTCCTACTATATTGTGAACAGCTTCGGTACCTGCACGCAAGCCTTTTTCTTGTTCGCCCCCTGTGATACTGCTGTGTAGCGCAATGCCTTTTCTAATGAAAGCAAATCCTACTCCTTTAGGTCCGTGAAACTTATGAGCTGAAGCTGTGATAAAGTCGGCAGGGATTTCCTCCAAATCGATAGGGTAATGCCCCACAGACTGTACGGTATCTGAATGGAAATAAGCATTGTATTGTTTACAGAGTGTAGCTACTTCTTTTAAAGGTAAAATGTTTCCTATTTCGTTGTTTATGTGCATTAGGCTCACCAATACCTTTTTTTCAGTATATTGCTGGAGCAAGTATTCTAAATGGGAAAGGTCTACGACCCCTTTGTTCGTAAGGTTTACGTAAACTATTTTTATAGGATATTCTTTGGCTAATACCTCTAAGGTATGCAATACAGCGTGATGCTCTATTGGGGAAGAAATGACAATTTGTACACCTAAATCGCGCACACAACTGCGCAAGATAAGGTTATTAGCTTCAGTACCCCCTGAAGTGAAAATAATTTCAGAGGGTGAAGCATTCAGTTGTTTAGCTATTTGCTTGCGACTATATTCAATAAGCGACTTGGCTTTACGCCCAAAAGCGTGTGTAGAAGAGGGGTTGCCATAAGTATCCCTCAGTACTTCCGTCATCTTCTGTATTACCTCTGGATAGACGGGGGTAGTAGCCGCATTATCGAAATAGACTTTCATAGTTTTGAGAGGAAGAAATAGTTATGCTCTGTTAGAAGTTGTATTATTTCTGCTATTATTGTTCTTGCGATAGTTTTTGTTGCGGTTGTTATTGTTGTTTTTATTCACCGCTCCTTTTTTCTGTTTAGAGAGGAAAAGCCCTACTATAAGAGCTAAAATAGCTACAGTAAAAGCGCACCAATAAGCATCGTTGCACGCGAAAGTTGAGTTAAATAGAGGAGCGATTAATAAGCCCGCAAATACGTATTTAGAAACGTCTAACAAAAAATCTGAAATTCTTTTTTTCATTCTTTACTTTTAAAAATTTCGGCAAAGATACAACTTTTTATTGAAATGGGAATAATAATGGCAATACGAATACCATTACAATCCCCATAATGATTTGCAGAGGTAAGCCCACTTTCACATAATCCATAAAAGTGTAACGCCCAGCCGACATTACCAATGCATTGGGCGGAGTGGAGAAAGGAGAAGCAAAACACATACTTGCACCTACGGCTACTGCAAACATAAAAGCGTGGGGTTGTAAGCCTAACGATAAGGTGATTTTAATAGCAATGGGTGCCAAGAGTACAGCTGTAGCGGTATTGCTGATGAACATCGTCATAAGTGAAGTGGTAAAATACACGCCTGCCAAGAGTATATATGGACTCTTATCGCCTAAACTCCCTACTAATGCATTCGATACTAAGGCTGATACTCCTGTCTTTTCCAAGGCTAATGCCATAGGTAACATACCTGCAATAAGTACAATACTCTCCCAGTTAATCGTCTTGTAAGCAGCTTCGATATTGCGCAAAGCTCCTGAAATAACCATCAATAAAGAGGCGATAAGTACGGCAGTAACGGGTGCTATAGGGATAAAATCGAACATCATTGCTATTACCATCCCTACCATTATCAGCGCAGCGATAGGAGCTTTGTGGGTGAGGGTTACCTTAGATGCCTCAGCAAGAGGCTGCCCTAATACTACCAACTGACTGCGTTCAGCGTCCATTTTAGCAATGTGCTCCCAAGTTCCTTGCACCAATAGTATGTCGCCAGCGTGCATCTTTTCGTCTTTTAAGTTTTGCAAAATATAGTTATCCTTGCGCTGAATACCTAAGATATTGAGCCCAAAGTGTTCGCGCAGTTTGCTATCACTGATGCGGGTGTTTACCAATTTCGAAGCGGGCATTATCAGTACTTCGGCTATGCCTATATCGTGGAAGTGTAACTCGTTAGGCAAGCGTTGTTCGGGGTGGTGTGTGTCGAGAAAATTTAAGTGATTTTCGGCGTTCATTTGTTCAATCGACTCAAAGCTACCGCGCAAATAAAGAATATCTCCTTCATAAATTACGGTATCAGCATTTACTACCTCTTGGTTGCCTGTTTTGAAAAAAGGATTGTTAGAAGTAGGTTTGCGCCTGATTTCTAATACCGAAATGTGATAACGTTGCGAAAGGTTGATTTCTTTGAGCGTTTTACCTATAAATAGAGTGTTTCCTTCTACTAATACGCGGTATAAGTTGTTAGAGAGTTGATATTCACGTACCAAATCAGTAAGTGATTTGCCATTTCGGTTCCCTTCTTGCTTAGAATCACCTTTTTTAGAAAGAAAAAACTTACTGGTGGGAATTAAAACTAACAGTCCTATTGCCAAACACACCAATCCCACTGGAGTAAAGGAAAAGAAAGTGAGTTTATCGTAGCCGTTTTTCACTAACTCTCCATCGATTACCAAGTTAGGAGGCGTACCGATGAGCGTCATCATACCGCCCATACTACTGGCGAAAGCCATAGGCATCAGCAGGCGACTACTGTTGATGTTACCACTCATTGCCATACTCACCACTATGGGCATCATCAAGGCTACCGTACCTGTATTGCTTACAAAAGCCCCAATAAAAGCCGTAACAAGCATTACCAAGATAAGGAGTTTTACCTCGCTATCGCCTGCCAAGCGTAAGATTTTACTGCTCATCATCTTTGCTAATCCCGTTTGGAAGATAGCGCCTCCTACCACAAAGAGCCCTATCATCATCACTACTACCTTGTCCGAAAAGCCCGATAAAGCTTGCTCAGGGGTTAATATGCCAAAGAGCACCAAGAGCACTAAGGCACACATAGCTACCAAATCGGAGCGCACCTTCCCGCTCATAAAAAACAAAGCCGATATAAAAAGAATGATAAGAGTGGTATACATAACAAATTAGTTAATTAGCAAATGAACAGATTAGCTTATTAATTTGATAAATCAACACTATACTTACTTGTGTCGAATGTTACCGAAACGTGTTCTTGCAGTGAAGTAGATAGTGATATGCCTTTAAAATCGGCTTTTACAGGATAGTCCTTGTGATTGCGATTAACTAATACAGCGGTAGTAAGTCGTTTTAAGGGGACTTCCAAAAAGTGTTTTACCCCATAGATGAGCGTACGTCCTGAATTGAGCACATCGTCTACCACTATCACTGCTTTATTGCTGTATTGTTCCGCAGGAATAGAAGTAGCAGTGCCTGCCAATGGGTTCTTCTTATCCATTATAATTTGGCATAAAACTACTTTCAGAGGGGCTATACTTGCAAGTGCTACTGCAAGTTTCTCAGCAAACACATAGCCATTGCCATTAATGCCTGCTAGCACAATCTCCTCTTCATTGAGGTGTGTTTCGTAAATCTGATAAGCAATTCGTCTTATCTTGTGTTCAATATCAGTGTGGTTTAATATCTGTGTCATTGTATACTTTTTTATATAATGTGCCAAAGATACAAATTGTATTACTAAAAAGCAAGAAAAAATAGGTTATCTATCAAATAACTTATTTAATAGCTTGTATTTTATCGGCAAATTTGTTCCAACCATCAGCCTTTTTATAAGTTTCTACACTGTTAGCAGGCACGTAAATAGCATTAAGCGGAGTATCGCTAAAAGTACCAGGCCAACTGTCGATATTTATGGTGGGAGGTGTACCTCCTTTTAAAGTAACCGACTTTAATGCAGGACATTCAGCAAAAGCATTATTTCCTATACTTTTTACGGTATTAGGAATAGTAATAGAAGTTAAACCGGCAGCCAAAAAAGTTTTTTCCTCAATGCTAGTAATGCTATTGTTATCGGGGAAGGTGAATGTCTTCAATGCAGAACACGAACTAAAAGCACTTTCTCCTATATTTGTTACAGTATTAGGAATGGCAATAGAAGGTAAGGACATACAAGAACTGAAGGCGCCATTACCTATGCTTGTTACGGTATTAGGGATAGTAACCGAGGTCAAAGCTTCACAATTCATAAAAGTAGAATCTTCAATTTTTGTTATTCCCTTAGGAATTATTATAGAGGTTATAGCCTTACAGTTTCTAAAAGCACCCTCTCCTATGCTTCTTACAGTAGTAGGAATAACTAACGAAGTAAGTTTTTGACAATCAAAAAAAGCGTCTTTCCCTATACTTGTTACAGTAGTAGGGATAGTAAACGATTTTAAGGCAGGGCACGAAAAAGCGCGCTCTCCTATGGTTATTAAACCTTTGTCAGGAATAGTAATTTTGGCTAAATTCGTACATTGGGAAAAAGCCGCATATCCTACGTTTGTAACACTGCCCGGGATAGTAACCGAAGTTAAGGCTTCACACCACGCAAAAGAACCCTCTTCTATGCTTGTTATCCCCTCAGGAATAACAATCGAAGTTAATTTTGAACAGCTCTTAAAAGCACATTTCCCCATTTTCTTTAAGCCTTTGGGCAAAGTCACTGAGGTTATTTCTCGGTGTTCTGCAAAAGCATAATCTGAGATAGCAGTTACTTTGCTCAGCATCTCGTCTGCTGCCATATCAATGGTAGTTTCTTCATCAGTAAGCCATTTCACTAATGTTGAGCCATCTTCAGTAATTTCAAAATTCTCGTAAATCTTAGTTTTTGGCTCCTTAGGAGCATCATCGCCTCCTTTCCCACAATTGCTAACAGTCAGTGCCACCAGCACTGCTACTGCTATAAGAATAACTTTTCTCATCGTTTTTTTAATTATTAATCTTCTTTCCTAATGTTATATAAATGCGACAAAAGTACAAACTATATTACTAAAAAACAAGAAAAAACAATTTTTCTATTAGCCGCCCATTCCACCATCAAGTGCAATTTTTCAGATTACTTTCTGATAGAATAAATCTTTTGGTTTTTCAAAGTCTAATACTTTCTGTCGTCCTACGACCTCTACCAAAGTCTGAAACACAAGCACCTCTCCTTCCAGAACCCTTTCATTTTTCTCCACTTCTCCTCACTAATTAACCTATTTGCCAATTCGTATTGCCTGTCGTGCTACGACCTTTCTCTTTCTTTCTTCTCGAAACCCTATTTTTGTCATTTGTTCGCTATTTGTTCATCTTTTGTCTCTCTGTCCGTACATAGTTTGTCTTTTCATTATATGCCTGTCGTGCTACGACTGCCTGTGTGGCTCATACTGTCTTACCTTTGTTTTTGCATCGCTACACTCCCTTTTCATAGTATGGACTTTCCCAAAATTTCAGACTTTCCCAAAGCTGAAAACTCCCAATAGTCTCTTTCTTACCTCCATTATATCCTTAATTTAAATTTGTCTTTTGTTCGTTCATTGTTCGTCATTTGTTCGTCTTTTCTTCGTTGTAGAGCCACTGTAGAGCCACTGTAGAGCCACTGTAGAGCCACTGTAGAGCCACTCATTGTTCGTTTATCTTATAAGCTTTCTATAAGCTAAACATAAGATACTTCAAACAAAAAAGAGCCTTTTTCTATTATTTGTATTTTTGTTTTATTACCTTTAGAAACGTTAGTCTTTATAGTTTTCCAATAAATTGGCAACAGTATTCTTCATTTTTTCAAAGATAATTTTATTCCCTATTAATTTTTTTACCCCTTTTTACTATCTTTGCACCTTGACAATTAAGACAATGTAATTCTATTACCAAAATTACAAATTTTGTTGTAATTGTCCATTCTTTATCATACTTTTTGAATCACTTCCGATAGTTAAAAACAAGAAATTATCGTTATGGAATCTATGAAAAACATATATAAAGAAAGCCTATTTCAATCTATAAGTAAGGGTGAGGTAGTTCTTTGGGCAGGGGCAGGCTTGTCTTTGTATGCTGGTTTACCATCAGGAGCACGACTTAGAGAGATTCTATACGAAGGCTAAACTCCTTTAGAGAAAGAAGAAGTTAGAAAAAATTCAGACCTATCTCATTTAGCAGATGAGATTTGTAAACTTAAAGGAAATAGGAATTATATTATCAAGGTACTAACAAGTACTTTTACAAAAGATTTTTCATCAACAGAAACTCACAAAATTATTTCTAAAATACCTCATTTCAGGAATATAATAACAACTAACTATGATAGGTTATTTGAAAACGTATATGGTAATAAACTAAATCTAATTTTCTCTGACAACCATACTCCGTATATAGATGATAAAAAGGTAAATCTTTTCAAAATACACGGAGATTTATCAGATCCTGATTCTATAATTATAACAAAATCTGATTATAATAGATTTTTTGAAAATGACACAGAACAAAATACTATTTGGAATATTATCAAAGGAATAGTTGCAACCAAGAGTATCCTATTTATTGGATACAATTTAGAAGATTCCAATGTTGAAGTTATTTTTAATAAAATAAAGAATAAAACAGGAAAGAATGGTAAAGAATGCTATTTTGTAGCTCCTTATATTCCTCCTATCAAGTCAGTTAATTTAGAGAAAGCAAACATACATCCAATTTCTCTTACAGGAGAAAAGTTCTTTGAAGAGCTCATAGAATATCTAAGAAAGAATATCACAAAGAACTTTGAGAATAAATATATCTCATCTGATGTCTATTCCGAGTTCATAGGTAATTTTGATTTGAAGTCGGAAATAGAAGTAGATTCATCAATAGGGAAAAATATTGTGAAAAATCTTACAGGAATAGAAGGAAAAGATACAAAAATAGAAATGACATTTTCTGTCAGTAAATCTTTTGATGAAATCAATAATAAAGTAAATAATTTAATAAGTATAGGAGATATTTCTGAAGAAATGACTATTGATAAAGAAATGTTAAGAGGTTTCAATCTTGATATAAATGGCATTAGTTATAGGAATATCGATGACATCAAAAGTATAAAATTTACCTTATTACCTTGTTTCGATAAAAAAATAGATGTCGTCTTTGAAAATGGAAAGGAAATTAATGATATAAACTTAAAAGTTATTCCTTTAAATATAATTGGAAGAAAAGCAAAAGTAATAGCTCAGTTCTATGGAAATAAATTAGAAATCGTTTTTTATCCATCAACAAATAGAGAAATAGAAACTATATTTTCTTATACAATATCAAAAGAAATTAGTAATATTTCCAAGCAAATACTTTTCTTTGAATTGATTAAGCATCTCTCAATGAGACAGCTTTTTTCAATTTATGTAGATGGAAAAAGAGCTTTTGAGGGAAGATTTGGGAAAGAGGCAAGCTTTCTATCCCCAAAGAATGAGTTCTATTTAGCTTATTTTAAAAGACTAAAAGAAATTGAAAAATTAGGTAATTTTCGCTTTTCTAATATTAATATCAATGATGTTACTCCTGAGAATCATAATCTCTTGGAGATAGTTATTGCAAAATTTAAAAATAAGCCGATTAAAAAAAGAAGTCCTCAGATTCTTCTAAAACCAAAAAGTTTTGATTACACAGCATACAAAAATAATTTTGATTTGAATTTTACTCAAAACTTAGGGGATATAGTTATTCACAATCAAACTTTTAAGATAGGAGAAATAACAACACAAATATTAGATGCTTTTATTTCAAATTATGAGGAAATAATAAATGATAGAACAAAATCTCCTATTATTGAAAGCCGTTCTAAAAGAGCTTTAATAACATTTAATAATTTAAAACAGCATACGTAAAAAAACAGGGAGAATATTAGCCTAAGAACACAGGGCTGAATTAGGTCTTGTACAAAGTTATCGGGTTGTAAGAATCTATGTAACGTAGGGTCGTATAACCGCCCGTTCATATGTACCAAGCCTACTGTTTGCAGGTGTTCGTGCCCTGTATAGCCTCTATCTAATAGGGTGAGTTTGTCTAAGGTGTTGCCTGCGCCGTCTTCTATTTTTATGGGTTGTCCCCAAGGGTCAAAATGGCGTCTTTCAGCTATATTACCATTCTCATCGGTGAGCATTACAATGCTTCCGAGATAGTCGCGGTGTAGGTAATAGAGTTTTTGCGCTTCACCGTCCGAAATGAGTATCGCAGGAGCACTATACGCATCACCTCCTAAGTAAAACACAAACTTGGTGCTGTTATCGGTTTTATTACATACGATTTCTGTACTGCCATCGTGACTGTAGTGTTTAAGCAGTGGGCGTTTGGCTTTTTCTACTTCGGCATTGCCATAATAACAGTGTGAACGCTCGCCAAAGGCGTTGTAATACGTTTTTTATCTTTTACCCCTTTATGAAATACTAATTTTTCTATTCTATTTTTCTTAATATTTTTTCTTTATTTTTATTTTTTAGTATAATATCAGGTATAATTTCTTGATGTGTATTGTATACATAGAAAACATAATCATACTTTTTACGCCTTTCGATATTAGTTGCTATCAATATAAAACGCAAAGGATAGAAAAATGTTTCTCTTTGTTTTAATTCTTCTACTTTATCCTCTGAAATTTGTTCTCCTTTATAAACATAAGCAACTCTCTTACCTAATATAGCGATTTCTCCTGCATTTTGAGTATAAATTGTGTCTTTACTTTGCGCACCTACACAAAGATAGAAAAAGGAAAGTAATATTAAAAATAAATTTTTCTTATTCATTTGACTTTAATTTCATATTTATATTCATTATACATTTTGCCTAAATATTCTTCTATATGAATTACATTATCATTTTTAAAAGAAGAAGCATATATCAGTTTTATTTCTTTCAATGCAAGAGCTTTCCGTTCTTCTTGAGAAATACAATGGTTAAATAAAATGTGAATATAGTAAATATGATTATTTTCTTTAGAACTCAAAATCCTTCTAACTTCACATTTTTCTCTTCCTCTATTTGAAAAACAAGAGAATGAGAATATACTCATAAATATAATATACTTGAAATATTTCATTTTCTTTGATTTTGTAAATGATAAGAATTATTAATATTCGAAGGGGTTATTCCTTTATTCCATAACCATACTGAACCTTGAACAGTATAAGGATGTATGAATAGAGTTGGTATCCCTGCTAAGTTCAATGCCAATCCTGTATGTGTAGAACAAGAACTATACACAAAACTATAAGGCAATATACCATCTCCATTTTTTGTTAAGAAATCAAATATGGTTTGAAGGTGTTCGTGCCCTGTAAAACCTCTATCTAATAAAGTTAAAGCTTGTAACACTTTTCCCGCTCCATCTTCTATTTTTATGGGTTGTCCCCAAGGGTCAAAATGGCGTCTTTCAGCTATTATACCTTTTTCAGCTCTATAGTCTTACTCTCTATTAATTGCTTTGTAGAGTCATCTATATATTTCAATATATCTTCATACAAAACATCTATTCCTGTTTTTTCTCCTTTTTTAGGAGGGTTATAATATATAAGATGATACCAATCGTCAGGATAATTGAAATTTGCATATAAAAATCCTACTTCGTCTAACTTATATCTTTTATCTTTATCTAAAGCTACTACTTCAGATAATTTTTCCACTGCCCAAAAAAGATAGTAATTTTCACCTCCTATTTGACGTCTTTCATAAAGATTGTCATCAATTTTTTCCCAAATCGGGTTAGGGTATATCTTCCTTGTTAAGTTTAAAAGATTTTCATCTGAGAGCTCAGATAACATATACATCTCAGTAAACATTTCCTCACTACATAGTATATACCCATATTCACAATAAGATAGTACTTCTTCAGGAGTAAGCCAATGTTTTTTTAATCCTACATATACAGCTCTCCAGTCGTTTAGCATAAAACCTTCGTCAAATATTTTCATCTGATATATCAAAATTTTAATAAGGATTATAATTCTCGTAACAATACATCAAAGATTCTATCATATAACTCCCTGCAAATCCATATTGTTTCAGCCAATCTAAAATTTTCTTATTTTTAAATAATATTACTTTGGAAAGTATATAAACTCTCTCTTTTTCATTTTTTGCAAGAGCATATCCCCATTCATATAAGATATTTTTAGGTTCTATATCAAAAGCTCTTTCTTGAAATTCAAAAGCTAATGTATTATCTTTTAATCCGAAAAACCATTCTGAAATATATAATATTTTTCCTATAAAAAATAAATATACAGCATCATTCTGAAACCTATTATTGGTTTCTAAAAACCATTTTTGCAAAAAATAAGACATCTTATTTTGTTCTTCAAACGGATATTCTTCTTCTACCAAAATATTGTGCAATATATAAATGGCTCTAATATTTATCTTTACATTTTTCTTATATTGTTCTAGTTTTTTGTCTATATATACGATTTTAGATAGCCAATCAATCTCTTTATGAAATCCAAACTCTTTTTCTATTTTAGTAAATTCATTTTCTAAAAACATATTCATATCCTCAATTTAATTTAGTACTGTTTTTAATGATATTTAAGTTTTTCTTTCATTATTTGGTACCCGTACTTGATATGTATTATTTACGTAAAAGATATAATCGTACTTTTCGTGTCCTTCAAAAATAGTTGTTATGTTCATAATTTTTTAAATATTCTCACATTCTAAAACTTTTACATAATCATTTACTTTTTTCTTAGTTATATCTCCATTTATTTCAGGATTAGCTAACTCAAAAATAAATTCTTGTATCAGCGAAGGAATTTCTATATCATCTCTACATTCTACCAGATTAGCCCACTCTTCTAATTCATCAGTTGATATATCCCCTTTGATGTATTTTGTTAAAACAAAAATCATAGATTGTGTATCTATTTTAACAATAGGAGACACACTATCCCAAGAATATTTGGAAAGTTCTTTTTTTATATCTTGAGTCTTGTTTTTTAAAAGAATTAAGTCTAAAAGTAACTGTTTCCTGTCTGTCATCATAATTTTGATTTTATGTGAATAATATCTCCTTGTGCTGAAAGCGTACTTCTCTCAGCTACCACATTCTTTTCAGTTCAAATAAAACCATAGCAAAAATTCTCTTTTAAATTAAATAAGGAGGAATCTCTTCCCATTTGTAACCATATATCATTAGCTAAAATTTCATTTATTTTATCTAATGAATAGGCGCATTCATCACCTCTTCAAAACACTTGTTTATGATTTCAAAATCTAAAGATACTACTTTTAGCTCTTCATCAATAAGTAATAAATCTTTTTCGTTACAAAGTAGAGTAATCTGTTTTAGGATAAAACTATAATCTTTTCTATGAAGCATATTCAATAATACCATATATATATCTTCCTAGTAACCCTTTTGAATATAACTCCTTTTGTATTGTTTTTTTTCCTAAGAGATGTTTAGCATATTCCTTTTTCTTGTTTTTTTTATCAAGATAGAAAAAGTAAACCCATTGGTATAACTCATTTTTAGGTTCTATTTCTGATGCTTTTGTCATCATTTCTACGGACTGTTCAAAAGTCAAATTGAAATACCATTCTCCCATAGAGATAATGAACCCTGTATAGAATAAGAATTCTGCATTATCTGAATATTTTCTTGAAGATTCTAAAAATATCTTCTTTAAATAATCAGTATATAAAAGATATTCTTTTTCATTATAAGGTTCTTCTTTCAAAAAATAGGTAATAACAAATAGAACTCGTAAATAGTTAATAATATTTTTATTTTGATTATCAGCAATATATTCAATAGCCTTAGGTATATCTAAGGATTCTTCTATTTTGTTTAATTCAAGCATAATTATTTATTATTTAGGTATATACACTGTATTAATAATAGGAACTCCTTGATTAATGTATCCACGAACATAAATTTGAATTCCATCTATAGTTGTAGAAACTTGAAAAACTCCCGAAGTATTAGGTTGTATTTTTCCGCTAACATCCCTAAGGATAGATTCTATAACATTTTGATTGCCTCCCATTTTAGTAGATAAATCATTCAACCAAGGTTTGGGATGAAGTTTATTTGCAAAAATATGAAGCTCTTTTTGTGACATTGTTAGTCTCACTCCCTTATCTATAGAATTCTCTGAAAATTGTGAAATTAATTTTATTCCTCCATCAGGTGTTTCAATAGGGATTAGTTTAGGCTGTTGAAGATCTAAAACCGAATTTGTTGTTGGAGCATTTAATTCTAAATTTCCTGTTATATTATTCTCAGCATCTAAATGAATATTTATAGGAGCTCCTTCTAAGGTTTGAACAGGTTGTTGTATTTCTCTTCCTGTCCAAATATTATGTCCTTTAGGGGTGGTAAGAGCTCCTGTAGCTCCTCCTATTACAGCTCCTCCTACAAAACCAGACAAAGCTCCCCATCCTGCACTGCTCCAAAACTTACCATTTCCTCCGGGTAGTTGAGACATAAAGCCTCCGCTTATAAAACCTCCCACAAGTCCACTTGTGGCTCCTACTACAGCACCTCCTATAACTCCTCCGGTAATTCCATAGGCTGCTAATCCTGCTGCAGCTAACCCTCCTGCATAAGCCGCTATGCCTCCCGAGACGCCTCCTACTACAGCTCCTCCTACCATTCCTATCCAAGTATCTACATTGTTAAAGTCCCATTTAAAAGGATTATAGGTACCATTGGCTTGTGAACCCCCTATATAAGCTCCTATTATAGCCCCTACTATGAGAGCTGTTATAATAAACTCTCCATTCTCATCCACATACACCAGCGGGTTATTCAAACAATATCCATACCTATTAAAGTTTTGGGTATTAAAAGGGTCTTGTACATAGTTATCGGGTTGTAAGAAACGGTGTAAGGCTGGGTCGTACAACCGTCCGTTCATATGGATAAGTCCTACCGTTTGCAGGTGTTCGTGTCCTGTAAAGCCTCGGTCTAATAGGGTAAGTTTGTCTAAGGTGTTACCTGCAGCATCTTCTACTTTTATGGGTTGTCCCCAAGGGTCAAAATGGCGTCTTTCAGCTATATTGCCGTCTTCATCGGTGAGCATTACTATAGAGCCTAAGTAATCTCTATGTAAGTAATAGAGCTTTTGTGTCTCACCGTCCGAAATGAATATCGCAGGGGCACTATAGGCATCACCTCCTAAGTAAAACACAAACTTGGTACTGTTATCGTTTTGTTACATACTATCTCTACACTACCATCGTGGCTGTAGTGTTTTAGCAGTGGGCGTTTGGCTTTTTCTACTTCGGCATTGCCGTAATAGCAATGTGAACGCTCACCAAAGGCGTTATATTCATAGCTTATTCGCTCTTTATCCTTTACGTATATCTGCTCAGGAGCTTTAAAAGCGTTATACCTTACAATAGGCAAAGGGTGTTTTTCTAAATACGTCTCACCTGCTTCGTTGGTGGTAGGTTACAAAATCATCTCATTAAAAAAAAGATGTTGTTTAATATTTTCATCTTTTACATTAAGTACAAGAATAAAATAAGCATTATCCTTTTTGTACTCTAAAATGTATTTAATAGCTCTTTTAGCACTTCTCAAAGCATAATCAGCATCAGACTCATTTTTTTTTCTTTCGCAACTCCAATTGTCATAATTATGTTCAAAATAATTATTTTTATACTCTACTACATCCCCTCCAAAAACTGTAATTTTTAGTTTTAGGCATTCTTCTAAAATCTCTAAGGCATCATTTTTTGAAAAAGATTTTTGTATTGTTCCATATACAGGAGCTCCTTTTTTTAGTAGTGCTATTAATTTATCTGTTAATTTCATAACAAAACTATTATTATCACATTATCTAACGGTAATTTAAAGTCTTCACAAATATTTTCCAAATTCTTTTTATAGCTATAAAACAATCTCTGAATAAGGTAATTTTAAAATCTTTTTACTTTGTTTGTTGATTTCAATTTGTCTTAGAAAAGTATCTCTACTATCTATCACTTCTTGCAAAGAGACTAACCAACTATTTATAAAACAATTAGATTCTTCAAAAGATTTATTATCCCATTTTACATTATAAATATCTCTAAATACTTGTTGAGCTCTTTCTTTATTCACATATAAGGCTATTTTCATTTTAATTTCTTGATATTTTGCATAACTGAAAGAGTTAGTAGCTCCTCCATTAAAAGGGGCTTTTCTAATATAACTTTCTAAAAGAACATTTATTTTATCAATTTGTATGTCTACTTGTAAAGAAATTGGAAGTTGTTTATCAATACAACTTACTGCTTCTTTAAAATACTCATTGTGTTTTAGATAAGGTATATCACACTGAAGTCCTTTCTTATTATGAAACTCTTGTAATAATATTTCTTCAGAGAGGTTTGTGTTTAAATCTTTATCAAACAGAGTATAGATAACAAAAAGAGGTCTATATTGTTCCATAAAAGGAACTTTTATCAATTCTATACCAATAACAAGAGTCCCTAAAACTTTATAAAGTTTATTTTGGGCATATCTTCCTAGCTGGGGGAAAGCCTTTTGCCATTCTTTGTTAATTTCTTGCTTGAGCTCTCTGTCTATTTTCATTCTACTATGGTTTGATTTTAAAAATTTTATAACCTTTATAATTTCTTTGATATTTTTCAAATTGTCCTTTTCTCCAGTCAGCACCTCTAAATTTAAAATCATATATATTCATAGTTTTATGATTTACTACATCTAAAAAGCCTCTATTGCCAAGTCCTAAAATCTTATTATTATTAAAATATTCTCCAAATCTTAGTCCTCTATCCTCATAAATATTTTGATATCTTTTTAAAAGAGTACTAGCTGCTTGATGTTTTAGAGTTCCTGTTACCCCATCATTTTTTGTAAAGGGGACAAAATCATCCGCAAAAATAGCTGATCTTTGTATCAATTTTTCTTCATAGATTATCCCATTCCAAGGATTAACACCTTTTTCTCTTGCATATTGAAATCCTTGCACAAATCCAGAAATAGTTCCTAAAGTTAAACCATATCCACTCCCTCTTAAGCCATCTTTAAAAGCTTGATCTACATCTCCATTCATTATATAAGAAGCTCCTCCTGAGACAACAAAACCAGAAGCTGCATTACTAGTACCACTTATCAATACATTTCTAAGGACAGGACTTGAAACATCTTTAAATATCCTTGAAGATATTCCCGAAAATTGACCTCCTATATAAGCAGTTCCAATTCCTATTCCTGTATCTATTATAGCACTTGTCCAATCAATATTACTCCACCCATTCTGCGAAACTTGTGTGGTGATATTATTTCCAAATCCTAATACAGCACCACCCGCTAAAGGACCTCCATATAAACTAGCAGCTCCAGCTCCTACTCCTACCACAAAGTAACCAAGACCATTCCAAAAAGAAGTTACATTTCCTTGTATAGCATTTATGGTTAGATTTACAGCCCCTCCTACTAACATCACAATAACATCATCTATTACAAACCATTCTCCCGTGGGGTCAGTATAGAGTAGCGGGTTATTCAAGCAGTACCCATACCTGTTAAAGTTCTGCGTGTTAAAAGGGTCTTGTACGTAGTTATCGGGTTGTAAGAAACGGTGTAGCGCTGGGTCGTACAACCGTCCGTTCATATGTATAAAGCCTACCGTTTGCAGGTGCTCGTGTCCTGTAAAACCTCTATCTAATAAAGTTAAACCTTGTAACACTTTTCCCGCTCCATCTTCCACTTTTATGGGTTGTCCCCAAGGGTCAAAGTGTCTTCTCTCAGCGATGTTGCCATCCTCATCGGTGAGCATTACAATACTTCCGAGATAGTCGCGGTGCAAATATAGTTGTTATTTCCTTTTCTTCATATATTTTTCATATTCTTGAGAATTACACCAAAACCATTTTTTACGTTTAAGCCATACATCTGGTGTAACGCTTATATTTTTTTCAATAAAATGAATAGTAGCCATTGGCTCAACTTTATTTGTAGGATTATCGTGTGTATAACTTTTGTCAAGTATCGTCTTTAAGGTATCACCTGAAATAATATACCAATATTCAGAATGATACCAATAAGGATTAGGCTATACTTGGTCATTAACAGTCATCATTTTTATAGTATCTCCTGAAATTTTATAAAGACCATAAAATTCATTTACATTTTTTGATACAGTATAAGCACTATTTGTTAAGGTAAAAGCACACAAAGTATCATTATCTACTATCAATTCTTTTTCAAAATTGAGATTATGAGTTATTCTTGAACTTGTAGCACAAATACCATTAGGAAAGAATCTCATATACTCAAAAGAGCAATTTTCATTGCATTCTATAGATATAGAATCGCAGTAACAAATCTTATAAATTCCATTGAATTTCACAACAGAATTTTTGCTATAATCCGTATGAGGGTCGTAGCAATAGGAAAAATTCTTACTTACTCTCTTAGGAATATAATCGGCACAAGAGACAAGCAGGACGCAAGCAAGTAATATTTTAAATGTCTTTACCATAATGAATAAGGATTATAATTTCTGTACTGAAAACTTTCTATTTCCATTCAACTAATTTCCTTGGGATTTTATTATATATTTTATCAATGGGGTAAACTTTAAAGTTATATGTTTTAGGAATCTTATATATTGTATCGTTATTAGTTTGGTAATCTTTGAAATAGAAAAAATCAATCGTTGTAGAATCTATTACAATACCTTTTTCTTCTACTAAAAAATAGTCACCAAAACAATTATAAAACCACTTTACAACTATAGTATCATTTTGAATATGATATTTTCCCCAATTCCAAATATGATAATTTCTATTACTTTGTTTATCAGTCTCTTCTAAAAACTCATTTATATTTTTATCTAACATATATTCTGAGGCTTTAACAGCACATTCCTTCTCTATTAAATCACCACAATAATCTCCAAAACCATTTTTGACAACATAAGTATATCCATTATCTAAAAAGAGTTGCATATTGATATATACACCTTTTTGTCGCATATATTCTTTATCAAGATTGTAAACATGATAATAATATCCATTTGTTCTTAATTTTCTTTCGTTGGGTGTATCACTAAATACAAAAGATTTTTTATTATAAATAACACTACACGCACACAGACAAAAAAATAAAAATACAGAAATAATAATTTTCACCATAATGTGTAAGAATTTCTTGTTTGATATTGATAAAACCCATTCCAACTTGTATCTAACATTCTGAAGCCAGGTTGTGGAGATATAATTTTGTGTGCAAACCAGTTTTGAACAGCATCTCGTATGTGCTCAGAGTTTGTACCTACTCTCCAACCTCCATAACCAATAGTTAATGCTCCTAATCTATACATATCTGCTTCCTTATTTTTCCAAATGCCTAATCCTTTTCTTCCTGATGAAAAATCTACTAAGTTAGGATCTTTTATTGCCTGCTTAAAAGGCTTCCCACTTTCATCTGTCCCTGATTTTCCTGTAAATAAATTTGTTTGCAAAGAAAACTTTCCTATTTCAATACTTGCAGCGGCAGTACGGTACATATCAGTATTATTGCTTAAAATCTTACCTAATTTATTGAAAGGAGCTCCATCATTTTCATACATTATCTTAAAATCGCCACTTCTAAATCCTATCATCCCTGTTCTTTGTGAAAAATCACCTGACCAAGCATTAGTGCCTAAACTAACTCCGGTAGTACCATCATCCCAAGAGGCCATTATAGAATTGCGTACTTCTATAGCATTTTTGCCAAACCCGTAATAATTACCATACCCCATTATTCCCACTCCAGCTGAAAAGCCCCAATTACCATCGTTATAGCCTACTGCAAAATTTGCCCCCATACCCGAAGCGTTGCCAAAAGCTAATACCATGGATAAACTTATATTCCAATCTCCTATAGGAAAACTAACACTTGGTAACATTGAAGAGGCTGCTCCTGTAGCTATACCATTGGCAATAGATTCAGCCGTCAGCACAGCTGTTGATCCTAAAGCTCCCGTAATAGCACCTCCTACAGCACCTCCTAAAACCGATAGACCAAAATCTTTCCAAGACCAAGAATTATGAAAAGCAGCACTCATAGCATAACTGGAAGCACCTATAATAGCTCCAATAACAACAGCAGCCCAAAAGAACTCCCCATTCTCGTCCACATACACCAGCGAGTTATTCAAGCAGTATCCATACCTATTAAAGTTTTGGGTGTTAAAAGGGTCTTGTACATAGTTATCGGGTTGTAAGAAACGGTGTAAGGCTGGGTCGTACAACCGTCCGTTCATATGGATAAGTCCTACCGTTTGCAGGTGTTCGTATCCTGTAAAGCCTCTATCTAATAGGGTGAGTTTATCTAAGGTATTGCCTGCGCCGTCTTCTACTTCTATGGGTTGTCCCCAAGGGTCAAAGTGTCTTTCAGCTATTATACCTTTTTCAGCTCTATAGTCTTACTCTCTATTAATTGCTTTGTAGAGTCATCTATATATTTCAATATATCTTCATATATAGGTTCTACCCCAATTTTTCTACTTTTTTTAGGAGGATTATAATATATAAGATAATACCAATCGTCAGGATAATTGAAATTTGCATATAAAAATCCTACTTCGTCTAACTTATATCTTTTATCTTTATCTAAAGCTACTACTTCAGATAATTTTTCCACTGCCCAAAAAAGATAGTAATTTTCACCTCCTATTTGACGTCTTTCATAAAGATTGTCATCAATTTTTTCCCAAATCGGGTTAGGGTAAATCTTCCTTGTTATGTTTAAAAGATTTTCATCTGAGAGCTCAGATGACATATACATCTCAGTAAACATTTCCTCACTACATAGTATATAGCCATATTCACAATAAGATAGTACTTCTTCAGGAGTAAGCCAATGTTTTTTTAATCCTACATATACAGCTCTCCAGTCGTTTAACATAAAACCTTTGTCAAATAAAACCATAGTAAATTCTTTATTAATTATTTCTATTTCCACCAAGCACGAGGAGCTCCAACGCCTCCCCCTTTTTGATTATATATACCATTTATCACACCATTTTCTATAAAACGTTGATGAGTAACAACACCATCTCTAATTATTATTTCATAAACACCATCTACACCATATTTTTTTCCTAACATTTGTATTAATATTTGTTTACTACCATCTCCTCCTACAGAATTAAATATTTTTCCGTGATCTGCAACAATTTCAATGGTTTCTCTATTCCAATTGTGAGAAGCATCAAGCCCTGTAGCTTTTTTTATATATTCTGCTTTATACTGTATAGGACTTCCATTATCAGGAATAGCTTGTTTTATTTGAAGTTTAGCATCTTGTAAACTTAAACCATCTAAATCATTAGCTTCAAGGTTTATTTTAATAGGAGCTCCTTCTAAGGTTTGAACAGGTTGTATTTCTCTTCCTGTCCAAATATTATGTCCTTTAGGGGTGGTAAGAGCTCCTGTGGCTCCACCTAATACGGCTCCACCTATAAAACCGGATAAAGCCCCCCAACCAGCACTACTCCAAAACTTACCATTTCCTCCAGGTAGTTGAGACATAAAGCCTCCACTTATAAAGCCTCCTACTAATCCGCTTGTGGCTCCTACTACTGCTCCTCCTATAACTCCTCCCGTAATTCCATAGGTGGCTAATCCTGCTGCAACTATCCCTCCTGCATAAGCCGCTACACCTCCAGAAAGGCATCCTATTATACCTCCTCCTACTATTCCTCCCCAAGTTTCAACATTGTTAAAGTCCCATTTAAAAGGGTTATAGGTACCATTGGCTTGTGAACCCCCTATATAAGCTCCTATTATAGCCCCTACTATGAGAGCTGTTATAATAAACTCCCCATTCTCATCCACATACACCAGTGGGTTGTTCAAACAGTACCCATATCTATTAAAATTTTGAGTATTAAAAGGGTCTTGTACATAGTTATCGGGTTGTAAGAAACGGTGTAACGCAGGGTCGTACAACCGTCCATTCATATGGATAAGTCCTACCGTTTGCAGGTGCTCGTGTCCCGTAAAGCCTCTATCTAATAAAGTTAAACCTTGTAACACTTTTCCCGCTCCATCTTCTACTTTTATGGGTTGTCCCCAAGGGTCAAAATGGCGTCTTTCAGCGATGTTGCCGTTCTCATCAGTGAGCATTACAATACTTCCCAGATAGTCGCGGTGTAGGTAATAGAGTTTTGAGGTTTCTCCGTCCGAAATGAGTATAGCAGGAGCACTATAGGCATCACCGCCTAAGTAAAGTATAAACTTGTTGCTGTTATCGGTTTTGTTACATACTATCTCTACACTACCGTCGTGGCTGTAGTGTTTAAGCAGTGGGCGTTTGGCTTTTTCTACTTCGGCATTGCCGTAATAGCAATGCGAACGCTCGCCAAAGGCGTTGTATTCATAGCTTATCCGTTCTTTATCCTTTACATATATCTGCTCTGGGGCTTTAAAAGCGTTATACCTTACAATAGGCAAAGGGTGTTTTTCTAAATACGTCTCACCTGCTTCGTTGGTGGTAAGCTTTTGTTGTTGGTAGCTGTGTTGGGTGTATTCGTAGGTACCCATCGCGCTATTCTCCGTGATCCTTCCGCGTTCGTCGTATTGGTGGGTGGCATTGTTCCAACGGGTGAGGCGGTCGGTGGTATCATACGCAAATTCTTCTTTTTGGTTATAAAAACTATAAGTACGATGATTCAGCAGTCCTCTTTGCGTATTAAAATCGTATTGCAATACGTTCAGCGGAGTATCTTCCCGTTGTACAGTTTGTGTTTTAGGAAAATGACTGTTGTACTGCAAATTCTCTTGGGTCTTTCCTTTGTAAAGGCTCAGCGGTTGTCCGTATTCGTTACTTCCGCTCAGTTTCCAAAGGGTCGCTCCGCTCGGTGTTTTCATTTCTATGAGTTCCCCATTCTCGTAGCGGTATTGCACGGCACTGCTCACACGCTTGCCTGCCGTTTGGGCGGTAGTGGTTTCTTGTTGTACACGTCCAAAGCTGTCGTAGGTATAGTTTTTAGTAAATACCGCTTGCGGGTTGGTCTCGGTAGTTTGAACCAATTGTTTGAGTCCGTTATACTCATAGCGGTAACTATCGTTATTGCCGTCTTTGTTTTGGTTGTCTATTTGGGTGAGCAGTTTGTCGGCGTTATAGGTGTAGCGTATGCGCATATCAGTATAATCGCCCGTAATATGTTTTTCACTCAGGCGGTCGGTACCTTGTTCATAGCTAAAGGTGGTCTTACCCTTAGGGGTCGTTTCTTCGGTGAGGTTACCCCACGTGTCGTATTGATAGGTATATCGCCCTGCCGAAGGGTCGGTAAGGCTTGTTTTGCGTCCCCATCCGTCTTGGGTTATCTTTTGTATGGCACCTCCATAGTCGGCTGTTTTTAAGCTACCATTGGCAAAGTAGGTATAGCGCACAGTACCGCCCGTATCTTGGTGTTCTACAATGTTACCTTGGGCATCGCGGGTGCTTATCACTTGTTGCTGTCCGTCATCAGCGGTAGTTTTGAGTTTGTCGTAGGTAAAACGGGTTATTTTACCTTCGGGACTGGTGATAGTGGTAGGTCGTCCATATACATCGTATTCTGTCCTCTTCGCCTTTTGAGAAGCACCTCCTGGGTGAGGGGCACTCACGCTCATTAGTTGCCCTATACCGTCGTACTCGTAGCTAACCGCATAGTGGTTGTTAAAAGCATCGTTACTCTCTTTTTCTAACAACCAGCCTAAAGTGTTATAGCTCTCTGCACTGTAAGCACCTTCTTCGTTCTCGGTAATGCTCTTAAAAATACTTCCGTCAAAGCTATAACGCATCGTGGTTTTCTTGCCTAAGAAATTCGTAGTTTGGGTAGGTCTACCCCAAAGGTCATAGGCATAAAGAGTACTTTGTCCTAATGGAGTCGTTTCGCTTTCCAGCAGACCTCTATTGTTATAGCTAAACTTGGTTACCTGTCCTTCGTGGTCGGTATGAGCTGTTACAAAACGGTGGCTTGGGTCATAGGTATAGCGTTCGGTACGTTGTTGTCCGTCTTCAGCAGTGGCGGTTTGTTCTATTACGTTGCCGTACTCATCATAACCATAAGAAGTAGTACGCCAACCCGTACCATTGCCTTGGGTTTTATGGGTAGTGAGCAAACCTTTCTCATAAGCAAAAGTTTCAGCGGTGCTAAAACTATCGCCTGACAAGGTGGTGGTCGTCTCTTTCTGTTGAGGTAAGCCTGAAAAATACGGACTCTCACTCTTTGGCAAATAGCTCACGCGCGTACTTTGGCTATAGCCGTCCGTTTGGGTGCGTTGTTCCGTGAGGTTACCGTCCACATCATAACTAAAATTATTGGTAGTCGTCAGTCCCGAAAGTTTATCTTCGGTAGTCTGCTGGGTAAGTTGTAGCTTGAAGACCTTGTTAGGACTGAGGGCATCAGTATATTGGTAGGTAGTTGTTTGAAAAGGTATTTTATTAACAATATAGGTGGGGAGAAACCATTGTTTTTCTATAATATATTCATTGGTTAAAGCACCTCTAAGCAGAGGGTTCATTTCCTTAAAAGTAAATAGTACTTGTTCTTTTTCCTTGCTGGGCTCAAACCAATTAGTTTGCCCCATAGCTTTAAAGCCAAGAAAACCCAACCCTTGTGTATGAGTAATTGCATTGTAATATACATAACGCCGAATAGCTTTTGGTACCCTTATACCTTCACGTTCTAATTGAGAGACCAAGCGTACCGTTTGCATATTAGGAAGTGTAGTGTATGGGTATAACTCATCAAAGTAATTAGAAACCCAATAATAAGTTCCTTTTTCTTTATCCAAATCAGGTAAGGTAGCCATATTTTTGTAATTAATGTTTTGCTTAACGTCTCCATTAATCACATTTCTAACTAATACATCTTCTCTATTGTTCTCTCGCAAAGAAAGGGTGTGTATCTTATCACCTGAAAATAAGGAAATGTCAGTTACTCTATCGCGTTCATCAGGAGATGAAAATATAATATGAGGAGTATATCCCTTTTCTAAAGACTTTGACTCACCTGCACTAAAAGTTATCTCGCTTCCTTTTTGTGTATTAGTAAAAACTTCTATTTCACGATGGCTCTCTACCCCATTAATAACATCATAGTTATTTTTTGCTATTACTGAGTGATATTGTACAATATCTGTTTTTCCATCATTGTTGAAATCTATGGGAATAAGAGTATTATTATGAATAAAAGTTTGATATATAATAAATTGGCTTTTTATAGGAACTCTTTCCTCATATGATTTTTTAAAACTAAATGAAAAATATCGGTCAGTAGAAAAAAAACGAATACCAGCATTAAGCAATACCTCAAACTTATTGCTTTTATCTTCAGTAGGAAGCAGAAAATCTATTTTACCATCTCCATTAAAATCGCCTGTTATAGGATGCTTCTCATCTATATGAATATTAGGACTATGATGTTCATTGATAAGTTTTAATTCCTTATTTTCATTCATTTCATATATGTAAATACCTCCTTTTGCAATGCGTACAAGGTCTGTTTTCCCATTGCCATTCATATCCATTGCCCACAGTAAATCAGTTCTCGAAAGGTCTCCTATGTAGCCAATACCATAAGTATAGTCTTTATTTTTCCGTCTGTCTAAATCTATCAAATAGATACCTCTTCCTTTTTCTACTACATCACAGAAACATTCTCGTTTCATTATATGGCATCTTTCATAAGGAAAAGCGTACTCAATCCCTAATAATTCTGTAAGACCATCACCATTAAAGTCTCCTGATAATAGTTTGTAATTTGGATTTTCTATGTATTTCTCTTTTGGAGGATTAGGTAGAGAAGCTGCCCTATTGTCTAATATTCCTTGGTAATAAGCTCTTTCATCCCAGTAAGTAGGTAAGTTCCATTCTTTAGTATCTTCAACAATTATAGAATTTGTTCCTTGCTTACAAACCTTTAGAATAACTTTTTTAAATTCTTGTGTTGCCATTACAAAGCCTTGCGCTTTATATAGGTGACCACTATTAGTAAGCATTTTTACCGCAAAAATATTATCAAATTTAGGAACTGTAGCCTTATATGCTACAGTTCTAAGGTTTTCCTGTCTAAAATTATCAAAGAAAAAAAGTTCTTTTTTAGCTTGTTCCTTTATTGTAGGATATAGAATAAAATCAGTGAAGTTATCTGCATTGAGATCTATAGGGATAGTAGCTGTGTTTAGAGCATTTATTTTTCCCAAAGAAGTTTCTACAGTTGAAATTTTAGTTAAAAATCTTCTTTTACGTCTCAACCTATGATGACCGATTGTATCCCAATATTTAAACTCTATAGGGGAGCGTTCTTCTTCTCCTACATTTTCTTGTACTGAAGTTAATCGGTTATATTCCAAACTATTAGTATTGTAACTAAGTTTGTAGTTTCTATAAGAAGTGTTATTGTCTGTTATATTAATCTGTGATAGTATCTTTCCATTTATAAATTCCATACCTCCTACGTATGCTACTTCAGGACGTGTACGGTCGTCATAATTAAATTCAATCTTTGCATTATTACCGTATTCAATATGCTTAATACGAAGAGAATTATTTTCTATTGTATAAAAATATTCTATCCTTACTCCCTGTGCATTCTCCCAAGAACTTATCGCATATTCCATAGGCGATTGGCTATTGTTTTCCTTCCCATAATACGCCTTAGAGCCATCAGGGTAAAGTACCTCAAAGTAATCAGGACCAAAAGCCACGTTCTTGCTCTTGCCTACTGCCTTAATACGTACTTGCGAGAAAGTTTCAGTCTCGTACACCGCTCCACTCTCACCGTGTTTGCCTTCTTTCAGCATCAACCGCTGTCCGTCCAACGCAAACTGGTCTGTTTCCGTAAGGTTTACTTCTGTAATCTTACCATTGTGATACATCGTGCTCCCTACTCGGCTTATCACCGAAAGCCCCGCTAAGTGCCAACCGTAACCCGCAATGCCATTACCACTCTGGCTATTGTAGGTCAATGCCAACGTAGGTGCTACACCTCCTATGCCTTTAGGTACCGCAATAGGCACGGTATACACTGCAGCTCCTGTGCCTGATACACTCAGTTCACCCGTAGTCAAGCCCACAGTATTACCCCCGCCATCTCGTGCTGCTATGTTCCCCGAAGGAAGTGCCGTTTCAGTAGGAGGGTCAACAGGCTCTGCATAAAATGAAGTGCGTTCAATAGCCTGCAAAGGATAACTCTCTTGAGCTACACTGCCAAGAGTATAACAAACAGATAGTAATAATAACAACTTTTTCATATGCCTAATCGTTTATAACTTAACATTAATCGTTAATCATTAATATTATTGTTTCACCACCTTAAACACCTTCCTACTGCCGTCAGAAAACGTAGCTACCAAAAAGTAATACCCCACCGACCAAGTCGATACATTGATGTGAAAAGGCTCATTCGCAGGAATTTGATCTGTCCTATACATCATCTTGCCGTCTACCGAAAACACAACAAGTTGCGTCAGCACTCCATTTTCACTATGATGCCAATACACCGCCAAGTTATCAGTTACAGGGTTAGGTGCTCCTTGCAGAGTAATTTTAGAAGAATTATCAGCCTCTGAAGATTTCAAAGCCTCAGGCAATTCGTCAAAGAGCTCCTCATCGGTAGCGTCGTCTTTGCCGTTGAGGCACAAAAGCGCACTGCGCTGGTTACCCGCGCTGTCGTACTGAAAACAGTACTCTTTTTGAGCATAGATACTAAGGGTACCTAAAAAGAAGATAAGATACTTTAGCATTGTCCAACAGGTTTTAATTATATGACCGCAAAGGTCAGAACTTTTTTTGAATAATGCAAGTTTTTTACGTTTTTTTTCACTTTACATTCTAATAGTAACGTTTCCCTAATATATTAATCCTTTTGGCTATCTCACCTCCCAGAGATTCTTAGCATCTCCCCAAGCCTCTCCTAGCTCCCCAAGCAAACCCACACCCCCATTTCCTCATTTCCACATTTCCTCATTTCCACATTTCCTCATTTCCACATTTCCACATTTTCTCATTTTCTAATTCCCTCATTTTCTAATTCTCTAATTTTCCCATTTCCTAATTTTCCCATTTCCACATTTCCACATTTTCTCATTTCCACATTTCCTCATTTCCACATTTCCTCATTTCCACATTTCCTCATTTCCACATTTCCTCATTTCCTAATCTATAACTAAAAAGGTACTCCATCCCCCTTATGTTAAGGGCTCGGAGTACCTTATAATTATTTTTTAATCCTTCGGTTATCTCTTCTGTTGTGCCTTGCGTTGGGCTTCGGCTTGCTCCATCATCTCACGCATCTTGGCTTGGAATTTACTTTCCTTCTTAGGTTTTTTCTTGTTTTCTTGTATCTGTGCGTGAATCTTCTGCTCGTCTATAATCCAATACTTGATAGCCAACATAATGCCTATGGTCAATAGGTTAGATATAAAGTAGTACAAACTCAGTCCGCTGGCGTAGTTGTTAAAGAAGAACAACATCATCACTGGTGATAAGTAGATGAGGAACTTCATATTAGGCATTCCAGGTTGCTGAGGTTGTGCAGTCTGTGCCATTGTCATCATTGAGTAGATGAAAATAGCCACAGAAGCCAACAATGGAAACAAACTCACGTGACTTCCGTAAAACGGTATAGAGAAAGGAAGTTCAAAAATAGCATCGTATGACGATAGGTCGTGAGCCCATAAAAAACTCTTTTGTCTTAATCCAAATTCGGTAGGGAAGAAGTTAAAGAGTGCCAAGAACACAGGCAACTGTAACAGAGCAGGAATACAACCGCTGAGTGGGTTCACGCCTGCTTTGTTGTAGAGCGCCATAGTTTCTTGTTGGCGTTTCATAGGCTCTTCATATTTCTTGTTGATTTCCTCAATCTCAGGGCGCAATACCTTCATCTTAGCCTGCGATACGTACGATTTGTAAACGATAGGCGACAATAATAAACGCACGATAATAGTCATCAAGATAATCACCAATCCTACCGAGAAATAATCAGTGAGGAAGTTGTAAAGCGGAATGAACAACCATTTGTTGAGCCAACCAAAAATACCCCATCCTAACGGAATGAGCTCAGTAAGTTCATACTTGTCGTTGTACTGTTTGAGCACGTTGTAATCGCTAGGTCCAAAATAGAAGTGCAACGACTCGCTTAGCTCTCCGCTTTTCGCTTGTATAGGCAAAGAAGTGAGGAAGTTCTTGGTGTATTTTACATCTTTCCCTTCGCTCACAGCGATATTGTGAGAAACGAAATCGCCTTTGGCAAACGGGTTGTCAGAAATGAGCACCGATGTAAACAAGTGCTGTTTGTAAGCCACCCAGTTCACTTTCTCTTCTTTTTGCTCGTCATTACCCCCTTGACTCAAGCGACTAATGCGGTCGCCGTCGTACTGCACGGTCGCTTGCGTATAACGGTTTTCATAGGTGACGCTCTTCTCCATACGGCGTGCCTGTAACTTCCAGTCGATGTTCATAGGCTTAGAAGTATTCACAACACCCGATAAACCTTGTGAGCGCACTGCCACGTCCAACATATAACCCTCTTTTGGTAGGGTGTACACATATTCTAAATAAGCGTTTTCTGAAGTTTTGAGCTTCATCGAAAGCACTTTGTTGCCGTTGTTTTCGCTTAGCGTGGGCTCAAAGTATAAATCTTTAGAACTTAGGGTTTGGTTCTGAGCGGTAGTAAAACTGAGGTTAAAAGTAGCATTCCAATCTTTAACTAAGTAAACAGGCAAAGAATCATAAGTTTTAAATTCTTTGAGCAAAACCTCCTTGGGTTGTCCGCCACGGTTGCTGATAGTGAGCTTGATGTCTTTGTTTTCCAATACAGTTACCCCGTCTTTTGCCGACGGTAGAGTAGCCGAATAGGCAAAAGCACCTAAGCTGGCTTTGTACTTTTCTAAGGCTACCGAATCAGTAGGGATACCTTGGAAGGTAGCGGTATGGGTGTCTTTTTGGGTGTTAGTAGCTTGGTTTGCTTGTTGTTCTTGTTGAGCTTTGCGTTTAGCTAATTCTTCTTCACTTGGTTTATTGTTATTCATAAACCACATCAAAAGTATAAAAATCAAGGTAAAACCTATAATACTCTTTAAATCGAATTTTTTTTCTTCCATATAAGTGTTTTTATCCGTGTTTTAGTTCTTTTTTAGTTTATTGTTTAAGGCTGCTCTCACAAAAGCTACAAATAGCGGATGCGGATTGGCAACGGTACTCTTATATTCGGGGTGATACTGTACGCCCACAAACCAAGGGTGATTTGGCAATTCTATCACTTCCACCAAACCCGTATCGGGGTTGATACCAGTACACTGCAAGCCTGCCTTTTCGAGCTGTTCTTTGTAGTCGTTGTTAAACTCATAGCGGTGGCGATGTCGTTCCGAAATCTCTTTTTTGCCATAGGCTTCGTATATCTTACTGCCTTTGCTAAGTTCGCAAGCCCAAGCCCCAAGGCGCATAGTGCCTCCTTTCTGAGTAATTTCCTTCTGACTTTCCATCAAGCTGATTACCGGATAAGGCGTTTGCTCGTTCATCTCGGTAGAATTAGCCCCTTTAAGTCCAGCTATGTGTCGGGCAAATTCAATGACTGCCATTTGCATACCAAGGCAAATTCCCAAAAACGGAATACGGTGTTCACGCACGTATTCAATAGCTTTTATCTTGCCTTCAATACCGCGACCGCCAAAACCTGGGGCTACGAGCACAGCGTCCAGATGACCTAATTTGGCTTCTATATTTTCTTCATTGAGGTGTTCTGAGTGAATACTCTCCACATCCACGCGCACTTCGTTCGCCGCTCCAGCGTGTATAAAGGCTTCTAAAATCGACTTATACGCATCTTGTAACTCTACGTATTTGCCTACTAACCCTACTTTTATGCGGTGTTTGGGGTTCTTGTAGCGTTGCAAAAAAGTGTTCCATTGGGTGAGGTCGGGTTCGTTTTTACAAGGGAGGTTCAGCTTCTTGAGTGTCACTTTGTCCAACCCTTCTAAAAGCATCATATTGGGTACATCGTAAATAGTAGGCACATCAATAGACTGGATTACTGCCTCTCGCTTCACATTGCAGAAAAGCGCCAGCTTGTATCGAAGCTCGTCCGAAAGTTCGTGTTCGGTACGGCAAACCAATATATCGGCTTGAATACCGCTTTCCATCAGGGTTTTCACGCTGTGTTGCGTAGGTTTAGTTTTCAGTTCACCCGCCGCAGCAAGGTAAGGAACTAAGGTAAGATGTATCACGATGCCATTGTGCTCTCCTAAGTCCCACAAAAGCTGTCTTACTGATTCTATATAAGGCAACGATTCGATGTCGCCCACCGTACCACCTATTTCGGTAATCACAATGTCGTATTCGCCTGTTTTGCCAAGTATCTGAATGCGTTCCTTAATTTCGTTGGTAATGTGTGGTATTACTTGCACCGTTTTGCCCAAGAACTCGCCGCGGCGTTCTTTCTCGATAACGCTTTGGTAAACGCGTCCTGTGGTTACATTATTAGCTTGCGAAGTGTGTACGTTTAGGAAACGTTCATAATGTCCCAAGTCGAGGTCAGTCTCAGCACCGTCTTCGGTCACGAAACATTCGCCGTGTTCATAAGGGTTGAGCGTACCAGGGTCTACATTGATGTAAGGGTCAAATTTTTGTATCGTCACCCTATAGCCACGAGCCTGCAAGAGCTTGGCAAGCGAAGCCGCAATGATGCCCTTCCCCAAAGAAGAAGTTACGCCCCCAGTTACAAATATATATTTGGTATTTGCCATTTCTATTTAATTTGGTGCAAAGGTAGTGAATAATTACCAACTAACAATATTTAAAGCCTAAAATGTTAGTTTAAAGGCATAAAAAATAGAAGAAACTTGCCTTACACGTTCAAGTATTCTTCTACTTAGTACTAACTTACCTACACTCTTCCTTCGTCTTTTGTTCGTCTTTTGTTCGTCTTTTGTTCGTCTTTTGTTCGTCTTTTGTTCGTTGTAGACCCACTGTAGACCCACTGTAGACCCACTGTAGAGCCACTCTTTGTTCGTTTATCCTATAAGCTTCCTATAAGCTAACTGTATCACAATCCCTTCTCCGGTACTTTTCATCTTTTTATAGAAAATACAGCGTTTTATTCCTTTTAGCAACTCTTTTATTTTCTTCTTCCGATATTTTCCGAACTCCTCCAAGTCCCCCCAACTCTTCAAGCCTCTCCACTCACACTCAATTATTAATCATTAACCACTAACCATTAATCATTAATCATTTCAATCTTCAATGATTCCCAATTTCTTCATCAAGAAAGTAGCATTTTTGTTTTGGCAAACGCCCTCTCTTAACTTATAGTCGAAAGTGAGTTCTCCATTGGTGATGTCAGACTCAAAGCATTTATTTTGAAGTTGATGAGGATATTGTTCAGTAAGTTTACACACTTCTATATCGTGAGTAGCCAGCACGCCCAAAGCTTGTAAGGAAAGCAATCGTTCGATAATCTTAATAGTGCCGTACTGTTTGTCTTCTGAATTAGTACCCCGTAGTACTTCGTCCAAGAGCACAAAGCAACGTTCGTCCTCTAAGGTCTCCATTATCTGCTGTATACGATTGATTTCAGCAAAGAAATACGATTTGCCGTCGTTAAGCGAATCAGCAAGACGCATAGAGACAAGCAAACGCAAAGGGTGTACATCAGCTTTGCGCGCACAAACAGGTAACCCAACAAGGGTAAGCAACATATTAACCCCCAAAGTGCGCAAGAAAGTACTCTTACCCGACATATTAGAGCCTGTAAGCAATACAAAAGCGTGCTTGTCCAACGTAATATCATTGGTAATCCGATGTTCAGAAGGGATAAGCGGGTGTCCTACGGCTTCAAAAGCTATTTCATAATCATTATTGAGGGTAGGATAAACAAATTCAGGGTTGTTATAACTAAAATTAGCAAAACTGCACAACACTTCCGTTTCCCCCACCGACTCTAACCATTCTTCAATACAGTTTGCATATTGCGACTTCCATTGCAAAAGTTGCTGATAACGATGTACGTGATAAAAAGAGAAAAGGTTTAGGGGTATAGAGACTAATATATTACTCACGTTATCCAAATCGTCTAACAATCGGGAAAGTTGAGCTATTTTAGCGCTTGCTTGTTTGTTTTTCTCAGGGAAACGCGCTTCTACTTGCGCAATACACTCCTTAAAAGCATATAACATCGTATAAGTACGCTCAAAACCGAGTTTTTCTTTCGTCATTTTACCAATAAAAGAGAAAAACAGTAGCAAGTTTACAGTGATTAAGAGCTTTCCGACGCTTTTTAGTAGTTCATTGTCGTTCCCATATCCTATCAAAAGACTTATGATGAGGAATATAGGTAGAACAATGAGAGTATATTGCATTGTTTTGCTCAATAGTTTTGCAGTACTGCTTGCCCAAGTGCGTAGTTTGATGTAAAAATCTTTGCTGTCATCTATTTGTTGAGCATAAGCAGTAAAGGTTTGTCGCCAGCTTAGGTCGGGAGTAAGTGCTTTTATCTGTTCTTGTGTGTTGATAATGTCCTCAGAAGAAGGAGAGAGAAGTCGCTTGGCTAAAAGTTTTTTGCCTAAGAAAGTATGCGTACGGTTAAGATAATGATAAAGTGAATGTTCGCCTAAAATATCCAAATCGTAAGCATAAGGGTGGTTTTCTTCTTGAAAATCTTTGCCGTTATCGGTGAAGAAAGTATGTTGTTCTAAAAATGCAATTTCCTGCTCATTGAGGCGTATTTTAGTTTGAGCGATACTGCGCAACGCACTTATTTTCTTGTGTTTTACTATCAAAAGAAGAAAAACCACAATAGTAAGCATACAAAATAGTCCCATTACTACTGATGGAGCTTTTATAAGTTTGTATACTGACCAAATGATAAGTAGCATTTCAGCTAATCGGAGGAAGCTAATTTGGTTGTATTGTTTAGTAAGTTTTAGGTATTGCTGTGTTGCCTCTGAAAGTTTTTCTTTATATGAATTTGTTGTCATTCGTAATTTGTCATTCGTCATTATTATCGAATCCAATCGTTCAGTCTGTTAGCATCCAATCGTAAGAAGATAAAAAGCAGAATAGTAAACGACCAAAGCCCAGAACCTCCGTAGCTGAAGAAAGGCAACGGAATCCCGATGGTAGGAATTAAGCTAATCACCATACCGACATTGATACAGAAATGCACAAACAGTATTGATACCACACAATACCCATACACCCTGTTAAATTTAGATTTCTGTCGCTCGGCAAGTACTATAAGTCGCAATAGTAAAAATGAGAAGAGTATGACCACTAAGGCAGTACCCATAAAGCCCCATTCTTCACCTACGGTTGTGAAGATATAGTCGGTATGTTGTTCAGGGATAAAGCTCCCTTTGGTACGAGTACCTTCCAAGAAACCTTTCCCAAAAGTACCTCCTGAGGTTATCGCCGATTCAGCCATATTGGTATTATAGGCAAAATCGCGTTTCATTGCAGCTATCTTCTGAGGGTCAGTTTCAAGACGTAGCCATAAGTTCAAACGATTGCGGTGGTGTTGTTTGAGTACGTTATCGTATACTGGGTGCGTAACAAACGCCGTAAGCAAGCATATAACCGATAAGATAAATATATTTTGAAACGGAATGCGTTTTGTTTTTCTCTTATGCCAAAAGCCGTAAAATCCAATACAAGCTGCACAAGCAAACAGAGTGAAAGTCCTTCCAAACTTTAGTGAGGAAACAAATACTACTCCTGAAAGAAATAGATAGAAGAGTAGGGCAGAGGGCATACCTTCGCGAAAAAGTACAAAAGCTAATGAAAAGAACACCAATAAGCTCCCTACGTCGGGTTGTAATAAGATGAGTACAGCAGGAATACAAATAATTGCAATAGCCCGTAAGAGGTCAGGAGTACGGCGAATATCGGTGTGGATATCGCTCACATAACGCGAAAAGGCAAGAGCTGTAGCTACTTTAGCAAACTCACTGGGTTGTACCGTAACAGAGCCAAAGGCATACCAAGCTTTAGCTCCATTCGTCTCTTTACCAAAAATAAACAGTCCGGCTAATAGTATAATCGAAATGATGTAGAATATTACTGAAAAGTTGATATAAAACCTGCTATCTATGGCTAAGATAAAGATAATAAGCAAGAAACTAAGCCCAATAAAAAGCAACTGCTTTCCGTAAAACTGATTGAGGTCGAAGATAGAAGTAACGTTTAAGTCGCTGTAAGTAGTGGAAAAGATAGCTATCCAACCACACATTACCAATAGTAAGTATAGTATTACTGAAGTCCAATCGAGGTTCTTTACAAGGCTATGTCTCATTGTAAGTTATAAGTGGATTATTTGCGTTTTCTTCTGAAAAGGAAAAACATAGCGTATTCAATAGCTAAGTTTAGCCATCTTCTTTCGTTAAACAAAAAAGAAAGCCACGTATGAGCGAGTAAGTTTTTAGGTGTTAAACTCTCTGCCACTGCCGATACTTGATTGGTAAGTGATAGTCGGTCAATTTCCTTTTCTAAGCGCAGTATTTTAAGGTCGTTATCAATTTCTTCAAAAGAGCTATAGATTTTATTCTTCGTCATCGGGTTCAGCTTTAAAATAGATTTCAGAGAGTTTTTCTAATAGAGGCTTCTCAATAAGTTTTTTGCGGAAAGCCAATATTATTACCGCAATCAACACATAGAAAGCTCCTACAATAGCAAAACCTAAGGCATTGCTACCAAGTGCTTCACCAATAGCATACGCTCCGGCGAAAGACAAAAAGAACAATACCAACAAACTCGCAAAGGATACTATAAAAAAGGTTATAAGTCCGTAAGACGATTTACCTATAAACCTAAAAAGGAATAATTTATAGTAAGCTATCTGCGAATTGAGAGCAGAACTTGCTTTTGTAGGAACTTCCTCAAAAGTTTCTTTAATAGAGTGGATAGACATATGCGCTTATTTCTGCAATTTAGCGTTAGCTGCTTTTAAGGCGGCTAATTTCTTTTCTAAGAAAGTAATCACGTCTTCGGCTTTATAGCTTGATTTGGAAAGCAGGGTGTCTACTTTTTCTTCCAAAGAACCTTTTAGTTCCGCTGATTTTTCTTTTACATTCTCAGTTAAACGGTCAAGTTGTTCTTTTAGCTTTTCAGCCTTGTCACTCACGCTATCTTTAATCTTTTCGCGGGTAACTTTACCCTTATCAGGAGCAAAGAGAATACCTAAGCCCACTCCAATAGCAACACCTGTTGCCAATCCTAATAATATGTTTCCTGTTTTTGCCATAATATAATAAATTTTAGTTTTACTTACGATTAAAGTTATTAGTAGTTACACTCTAATAAACGCACAAATATACGAAGTATTTTTGAAAGGTGCAAATTTAAAGAAAAAAATAATTACAAATCAAATACAGAGGTGCGTTTAGCAAAGAACAAATCCTTAATTTTCAAAAGTGATGCTAAAAGCAAATATACACCAAACCAAGCTCCTAAGGTGGCAAAGGTGCCGTAAATAAAAACAATACGAACGTCTTTGGCACGCATTCCCAACTTCTCGGCTAAACGCGATGATACTGCAAAGCCGTATTTCTCAAGGAAAAACCTAAATTCAGAAAATATCTTCATAATTATTCATTAGCTACACGACTTACTTTTCGCACTTTAAAAAGCAGTAACATTCCTAAAACAAAGAAAACTATTAGTGAAATAGTAGCATTGCGCATATTATTGGTAAATTGGTCTATCATACCATAAACCCCCATTCCTATTACAATACCCAATTTCTCAGTTACATCGTAAAAACTGAAAAAGGAAGTAGTATCTTTAGTTTCGGGTAAGTAAGCAGAATAGGTGGAACGTGATAGCGTTTGTATGCCCCCCATTACAAGCCCTACTAAAATAGCTATTGCATAAAACTCAGTAGGTTTATATACGCAATATGAAAGCAAACAGATGCCTATCCATATAACATTAAGCCCAATAAGCACAGCAATATTACCCCATTTACGCACTGTTAAAACCGTAAGGTGTGCTCCTAAAATAGCTACTAATTGAATAATGAGTACACTTATAATGAGCCCCATAGTGCTTTCTTCGGAGTTTGCCCATTGTATTTCTTGCTCTCCAAAATAAGTGGCTATCAGCATAACGGTTTGTACACCCATACTGTACACAAAGAAAGCAATAAGATACCACTTCAAACGAGGAGAAGCTGAGAGAGATTGCCATACTTTGCGCAGTTCTTTAAAACCGTTGAAAAGAATGCTTTTACTGAACTCTCCTCTGCCTTTTTTATAAGAGGGAAGATAATAGAAAGGGATTGTCACGTCCTAAAAAAGGTTGTCATAATTAATTATTGTTTTATTAGTCAATTTTTTTCATTAAGCTACCTTTTGAAAGTACACCTGATCAGGAGTTTTTAAGTTCAATGCATAGTGAGGACGTTTTTGATTATATGTCTTTATAGCCGAACATACCGCACTAAGAGCTTGTTGTTCAGTATTAAAAGTAACTCCTAAATTAAACTCTTGCTTG
>NZ_JBPRKH010000020.1:0-53472 GCF_051417515.1 Capnocytophaga sp. G1920 | reverse complement strand
TTTAATACTGAACAACAAGTTCTTAGTGCGGTATGCTCGGCTATAAAGACATATAATCAAAAACGTCCTCACTATGCATTGAACTTAAAAACTCCTGATCAGGTGTACTTTCAAAAGGTAGCTTAATGAAAAAAATTGACTAATAAAACAATAATTAATTATGACAACCTTTTTTAGGACGTGACAGAGGGTGGGGTTAGCTTATAGAGAGCTTATAGGAAGCTTATACGAATCTTGGACGATTGGTATAGAAAGGGTGTATAAAAAGTTGATTCATAATATAATACAACAAGGCTAAAAATGGCAAAAAGAGGGTTTCGAGGCGAAAGAAAGAGGAATAGGCAATAGGCCTTAGGCCATAGGCACTAGGGGGAGTATGACGGAAAAGGGGAAGAGAAATTAGAGAATTAGCAAATTTGAAAATGAGCAAATGGGGTGGTGTGGGAGCTTAGGGAATAGCTAATAGGGGGAAATATGAAAGAAAAGGGGAAGAAATGATGGGGGAAGAATGACGAATGGCGAAGGTAATGGGAGGTCGTGGCACGAGACGAAGTATAACTTTGGCAAAGGTCGTAGCACGACGGGCGAGTAGAGACTTTGCCAAAGTTTTTTATATAACTATAAAATTACCCTCCGAAATCGTCTTTAAAGATGGTTGTGGCGGGTACGTTTTCTTTTAACAAGAGCTCTTGCATTGCTTTGGTAAAGCTATTGGTTCCGACAATGTAATAGTCACAATCGGTGAGGGTGTGGAGGTGTTCCTTTAAAAAATCGGTATTGAGGCGCTTTTGGGTGGCGGTGAACACAGGCAGATAGGTATAGTTAGCCAAAGTGCTATGTTGTAAATCGCTGTGAAAAGCAGCTGAGGCTTCGGTTTTATTGGAGTAAAATACTACTACTTCACCTGCAAATTGCTGTTGTGCTAAGGTTTTGAGCATCGGGAGTACGGGGGTAATGCCAATCCCTGAGGCGAGGAACACGATGCGCTTATTTTTCGCTTTAAGAGTGAAATTACCCATAGGGGCGAATATCGTAGCTGTTTCGCCTATCGCCATTTCGGCAACACTTTTCTTAAAACTGCTATCGCTGAGGCGCATTGCGAACTGCAAAGTGTCATCTTTAGGATGAGAAACCATTGAAAGCGGACGCAAAGGTATATCCAATGCGGTATATCGAGGGTTATCGAGGCGCAAAACGGCATACTGCCCTGCTTTATACGCCAAATCTTTAGGTTTTTCAAAAGTGAGCAAGATAGTATTATCAGCGATGAGGTCTTTGGCTAAGAGTTTTACGCAGCGTTCATCGGCGAGAGTTGAGGGCGGGTAGTTGTGCCATTTCACTTGGGTTTTCATCTTGCTTGCCGTCATAAAACCGCTGTAAATCGCCCCTGAATAGCCACCCCCCGAAGGCGCCCAAGCCGAGGCAAAGTACAAGTTTTTCAGCGGTGAAGCGGTGAGTTTATCGCGTTTAGGGTAGGTTTGTTTCACCGATTGCACATAGCCATAGGGCGTACCCTGCGGATTTAAAGTGTATCTTTTTATGGTTTTGGCAGTGGCTACCTCATAACACTCCAAGTATTCGAGAATAGTAGGAAATTCGGCTTCTAAACGGGTTAAAAACAGCTGTGCGACCCTTTCCTTCTTCTGTTGATATTCCGCTTCGCTGAGTCCTTCCCATTCTTTGAGGTAATCCACGGCACAAATCACGGCTACGGTCTTCCCCTCAGGAGCTAACTGAGCATCTACTACCCCGTAATTCACAAAAGTAAATGATTTTTGAGCCCAATCACCTTGCGAGTCGGCTTTTACATCTTTCAGTTTATAGTCTTTTTGACCTTGAATGATGGTAGAATAATGGTTTACGCCGAGTTTTTTCAAATCGGTATTGAAGCCCAAATAAATGGTGAGCAGTGAGCAGGCGAGTTCTAAAGGCGCTACCTTTTGCGCTAATTTAGAGCGATAAGGCTCGGGGAGCATTTGAGCTACAATAGGTTGGGCGGCATTGGCGACCACGGTATCGGCATAGAGCGATTGCTTAGCCGCCGAAGTGTTGAACGTATCGCGATAGCTCACCCCCACCGCTTGGTTGTTTTCCACTAAAATCTCTTCTACAAATTTACCCGTAAGCACTTGTCCGCCACGTTTTTCGATAAAGCGCACCAAGTAGTTAGACAGCGACTGTGAACCCCCTTTCACGAAGTTGCCCCCTCCGTTTAGATAGCTACCTTGTGCCATCAGGAAGTACATCAGCGAGAGGTTATAAGGGTCATCGGTATAATAACCCAAATTAGCCGTGAGTACGTTTTTGAGTGCTTCATTTTTGATATTTGCATCGAGCCATTTACCCACATTCATTGTAGAAGTTTTGATGATGGTAGGAATCAAGAAAGGCATCAGCGGGTAGAGCAATATATTGAGCCATTTGCTACGGGGGAGTCGGCGCATTTCGGTGTAAAGCCTATCGATGAGTCGAAAATAACGCTCGATTTCGGCTTTGCTATCGGGAAAATCGGCGATGAGTTTTGCTTTGGCTTCTGCCCCGTGATGCAGGGTACACTGGAAGTTTTGCTTCTTCAAATGGTAGAATTCGGGTACTTTTAGAAATTCTACTTCATCAAACACCCCTAAAAGTTCTAAGATAGGACGTTTAGGGTCAGTTTCGTTCAATCCGTCGATTTCGTGCAAACCTACTTCCATTAGGTAATCTTTACGCTTAAAAGCGGTAGCACAACCACCTGCGATATAGTGTTGTTCGAGCACAATTACCTTCTTGCCCCAGAGTGCCAAAGTAGCTCCAGCGATGAGTCCGCCCAAGCCACTACCTATAATAATACTGTTGTAATTTTTCATCTTTGAGAAATAATTATTAATTTTGGGGCAAAATTACGGCGGTTGCGCAATTGTGGCAATACGCAAAAATAACCATTTTTAATTGACGATGAGCACCTCAGCCTCTATGGAAATCTTAGCACAGAAGTATATCCCTTATGCCGAAATGCTAGCAAAAATAGGAAATAATGCCGTTTTTATAGTAGATAAAAACGAGCATTTCTATTTTATTTCCGATAAGTTTAAACTCTTTGGTTACGACGATATTCCTAAGAACGACAGTAGTGAAATGCAAGATTATCCGCTAAAACGACGCATTCACCCCGATGATTTGGCGATGAAAGAGCTCATAGATGAGAAGATTTACGAGTTTCTATCGTCCTTACCCAAAGAAGAACAAGTGCAGTACAAATACATTTACGACTATCGCGGAATGGCAACCGATGGCACTTATGGGCGCGTGACTAACGAGGTGCAACTATTAGAAGTTACTGACGACAATTACCTCGCCTTAGGCATTATAGAAATTGCCCCTGACCAATCGGAGAACTTGCCGGTAAGGGTGCAAATGAAACACTGTATCACAGGGGAGATTATCCCCATAAAAATAGAAGAGGAAGATTTTGTGCTCACGCCACGGGAGAAGGAAATACTCACACTTGCCTCGCAAGGCTTTTCGAGCAAAGAAATAGCTGAACAGTTATTCATCAGCACTTACACAGTGAATAGACACCGACAGAATATACGGGAAAAATTCAATGCCGAAAGCCTTATAGAAGCGATTGATTTAGCAAGAAGGAAAGGAATATTATGATAAGTAACAGGTTTATTGATTTTTAAATTGTTTAGTTGTTATAGACTTTACCAAAGTGTAGTGATGCTACTAAAACCTCCCCCTATCACATACTCCGTTCTCACGGACTTCCTCAAAGAGGGGGAATGTAGCGACGCTACTCGTGATTCGTCATTCGTAACTCGTCATTCGTAACTCGTCATTTGCTAATTAGCTAATTCGCTTTCTCATTTCGTTGAGCTTCATCAGTGCCTCTACGGGGGTGAGGGTGTTGATGTCGAGACTGAGTAAATCGTCTTTTAGGGCTTCTAAGAGTGGATCGTTCATATCAAAGAAGCTCAATTGCATTTCTTTTTGGGCGTTTTTAACCACTTCGGCAGTGGGTACTACATTATGACTCTCCTCGAGCTTTTTAAGCATTTTATTAGCCTTCTGAATCACATATTGAGGCATTCCCGCCATCTTCGCTACGTGTATTCCAAAACTGTGCGCTGAACCACCCTCGGTGAGTTTTCGCAAGAAAAGTACGCTATCTTTGGTTTCTTTTACCGATACATTGTAATTCTTGATGCGCTCGAACTGCTCACTCATCTCGTTGAGTTCGTGATAGTGGGTCGCAAAAAGGGTTTTGGCTTTGCTGGGGTGTTCGTGCAAATATTCGGCGATTGCCCACGCTATGGAAATACCATCGTAAGTGCTGGTACCACGCCCGATTTCGTCCAAGAGCACCAAACTTCTATCGGAGATGTTGTTCAAAATGAGGGCTGCCTCATTCATCTCCACCATAAAAGTAGATTCGCCCATAGAAATGTTATCACTTGCCCCTACACGGGTGAATATCTTATCAACTATACCTAATTGAGCAGTAGCAGCAGGCACAAAACTGCCTATCTGCGCCAAGAGGACTATCAGGGCGGTTTGTCGCAAAATAGCCGATTTACCCGACATATTAGGTCCGGTAATCATTATGATTTGCTGGCGTTCACGGTCTAAATACACATCGTTGGCGATGTAGGGCGTACCAACAGGCAATTGCTTTTCAATCACAGGGTGGCGACCGTCCTTAATGTCAATGGCATACCCCTCGTTCATCTCGGGGCGGTGATAGTTGTTTTCCATCGCCAAAGTAGCAAAACCACAGAGGCAATCCAGCTGACCGATAAGTGTGGCGTTCGTTTGTACCTGACCGATGTACTCACTGATAAAAGCAATCAGTTCGGCGTATAGCGATTGTTCTAACTGAGCGATTTTTTCTTCAGCACCTAATATTTTAGCTTCGTATTCTTTGAGTTCTCCGGTGATATAACGCTCGGCATTCACAAGGGTTTGCTTGCGTATCCAATCAGGCGGGACTTTATCTTTATGGGTGTTGCGCACTTCGATATAGTAGCCAAACACGTTGTTGCTATCTATTTTTAAAGAAGGAATACCCGTGCGTTGGCTTTCGCGTAAGAGCAAATCGTCTAAATAACTTTTACCCGAATGCGAGAGTCCGCGTAGTTCGTCCAATTCTGCCGAAAAACCTTTGGCGATAGCATTGCCTTTGGCGATGTTCACTGGGGCATCCTCACTAAGTGTTTCGGCGATGCGCGCACTGAGCTGTTCACAACTGTGGAGCTTATCGCCCAAAAGGGTAAGTGATTCATTGGCAGAAGCCAAACACAACTGTTTTATCAGGGGGATATGTTCCAAGGAAGCGCGCAATTGCACTACCTCCCGCGGATTGATTTTAAGAGTAGCGACCTTAGAAATCAGTCGTTCGATGTCGCCCATACGGCTGAGGGCAGTTTTCACCTGCTCTAATACATCGATGTGCTTCAAAAAATAATCTACCACCTCGTGACGCTGACGGATTTTGTCTAACTTCTTGAGCGGTAACGCCAACCAGCGTTTGAGGGTACGACTGCCCATAGGCGATAGCGTTTTATCAATCACATCGAGCAAACTCACCGAGGGGGTGGTATTGCCCGCATAGAGTTCCAAATTGCGAATGGTAAACTTGTCGAGCCATACATAAGCCTCTTCGGCGATGCGCTGAATGGCAGTAATGTGTTGGAGTTGGTGGTGTTGGGTTTCGGATAAGTAGTAGAGAATAGCCCCTGCGGTAAGGATTGCTTCGGTGAGTTCATCTACGCCAAAGCCTTTGAGAGAGTTGGTTTGGAAGTGTTTGGTGAGTACCTGCTGGGCGTAATCGTCTTTAAAGACCCAATCTTCCAAGTAGAAACAGTGAAAGTCGTCGCCAAAATGCTCGGCAAATTCCTTTTTTTGGTGTTTAGCAACGAGTAGTTCGCTAGGGCGGAAGTTCTGTAAGAGTTTGTCGATATAGGTTTTATCGCCTTGTGCTACCAAGAACTCACCGGTAGAAACATCGAGGAATGCAGCACCGCAACTTTGTTTGCCCAACCATACTGAGGCTAAGAAGTTGTTGCTTTTGCTTTGCAATATATCGTCGTTGAGGGCAACCCCTGGGGTAACGAGTTCGGTAACACCTCGTTTTACGATGCCTTTCACGAGTTTAGGGTCTTCGAGCTGGTCGCATATTGCCACGCGGTAGCCCGCTTTTACGAGTTTGGGGAGATAGGTATTGATAGAATGGTAAGGAAAACCCGCCAATTCACTGCGCTCAGTACCGTTGTTGCGGTTGGTAAGCACAATGTCGAGGGTATGAGCGGCTTTTACGGCATCTTCACCGAAGGTTTCGTAGAAATCGCCTACCCTAAACAGCAGTAAAGCATCAGGATATTTGCTTTTTATCTGATTGTACTGCTTCATTAGTGGGGTTTCTTTTGCCATAGTATTAATTTGTCAATTAGCTAATTTGGTGCGAGTTGCACGGGCTATTATAATAACGTTTTATATTTTTGGGCAAAGATAGTAATAATTTGTTAATTAGCTAATTTTCAAATTAGCAAATTACAGTGACTATAAAATTGGACTGCGGATAAATAGGCTTATTTTTTTTGGGGGCGAGAATATCCATTCGAGAATAGTGCGAAGATGTACTATTAAAAAAGCGGCTCAATATAGCAATGAAAAGCAAAGGAAGCAACAAAACATATAGCATATTCTTTATGTGGGAGGAGAGTTTCTTCAACTGAAATAAGTAAATTAGAGGTTTTATTTTTTGTAGAGATGTTCGCTCAGTTCTTCTGTAGAAGTAAAGAAATGTCCGTAACCTTTTTCGGTAAGACCCTTTACAAGAAGTTTGTCAGAAGTCCATATTTTGTGTTTGATTTGCAGATGAAGAGCAATAAAAGGATAATCTTTTATATCTATATCAGCAACTATTTCTTTTGCTTTAATAGCATTAACTTTTTTTACATCTTTTTCACTTACAATGGTAACACCTTCTAATAGCTTTTTAAAATCGGTTAATAGTTCCTTTTTTGTTTTCTGATTTTTAAAGCGTTTTACCAAATCAGGAATGTGCTCGGTTACTTCGGCAATGAGATAGTCAGGCACTATATATTGTATTTTCTTCCTTTCGGCTAATATAGAAGCTGTACGTCCTGTAGGATTTACAAGAGCACTCATAAAAATGTTACTGTCGGCAATGATAATCATATAATATTAAATATTAAAATGTTTATCCCAACGTTTAGCTATATTGTGATTTATCTTTTTAGAAATTGTCATCACAAACGCGTAATCCTCAGGGGTCATTTCTTCTTCTTTAGCGGCTTCTACGATTTCCTCAGGGGTCATTTTTAATACTTTAGAAGCGTCTAACACTTCCTGAGAATACTTAGGCTCTTTTTGCTTTGTAACTTTTACAAAATCGAGTGTTTTAAGATATCTCACAAGGTGTAGTGCTTGTGGATTGTTATCAGCAATGGTAATTGTGTAAGGCATAATATTTTCTATTTTCGGCAAAGATACAAGATAATTAGCAAATGAGCAAATTTGTGCAAAATGAGAGTCGCACAGGCAGTGTGAGCTACACGGGCAGTGCGAGCCACACGAGCGGGAAAAAATTAGCAGATTAGCAAATGTGGAAATTAGAAAATTAGGAAATGAGTAGTGATAAAAATCGTTTTTTGATAGGTCAGACTTGTTGGACAAATCGGATAGGTTAGAGAGAGCGGAAGGAAACGGAGAAATTCAAAAGAGAGGAAGTAGGGTTTTTGATGAAAAAAGGGTGTAAGAAGGGTGGGGTTAGCTTATAGAGAGCTTATAGGAAGCTTATACGAATCTTGGACGATTGGTATAGAAAGGGTATATAAAAAGTTGATTCATAATATAATACAGCGATGTAAAAAATGGTAAAAAGAAGGTTTCGAGGCGAAAGAAAGAGAATCCTCACCCCGTCCCTCTCCCAAGGAGAGGGGGTATAGTGACGAGTAGAGAGCGACGAAAAAAGGGGAATGTAGTGACAGGAAAGGGGAAGAGAAATCAGAGGATTAGCAAATTTGGAAATGAGAAAATGGGGTGGTGCGAGCTACACAGGCAGTTAAATTAGCAAATTTGAAAATGAGAAAATGGGTGATGTGGGGCTTAGGTCATAGGTAATACGGGAAAAAAGTATGAAAGAAAAAGGAAATGTGGAGATGGAAAAAGTGAAGGTATGATGGAAAAGTGTAATGGTAATGATTATTGGGTTGGGTATTTATGAGCTAATTTTACAAATTTGCTCGTTTGCTAATTATCTTCTACCTTTGCACTTTAAACTTGTGAAGACTAATAGCTATGAACACGTGGAACATTATCGTAGAGGGCTTTAATAAAGCTGAGGTTACCAAACACGAAAGTATTTTCAGCCTTGGAAATGGGGCTATGGGAATGCGCGCTAACTTTGAAGAGGACTATACGGGCGATACACTTCAAGGGAGCTATATCGGTGGGGTGTATTACCCCGATAAAACCCGAGTGGGTTGGTGGAAAAACGGCTACCCTGAGTACTTTGCCAAAGTGCTTAATGCGCCCAGTTGGATAGGACTGCACATCAAAATAGACGGGGAACTATTAGACTTAAACACTTGTTTGGAGGTAAAAAACTTCTGCCGACAACTGAATATGAAAGAGGGTTGGTACGAGCGAAGTTTTACGGCTACACTTCGTAACGGTGTGGAAATTGCTGTAAAAGTGGTACGTTTGCTCTCGTTGCGTTATGATGAAGTAGGGGCTTTACGTTATGAGATTAGTCCTCTTAATACTAATACTTCCATAGAAATAGAAAGCTACTTGGACAGTGGTATTAAGAATAATGATGCTAACTGGGACGAGCATTTTTGGAATACTTTGGAAATTTCTTCGGAAAACAACTGCGCTACTATACTTGCTGAAACTAAAAAGACAGCCTTTAAAGTGCAAACCTTTATGGAAAATCATCTTTTTATAGAAGGAAAAGAACTGAATATCAGTGGAAAAGAAAATAGAAAGGAGAACTATATAGGGTTGCAGTATGAAGTAACTGTTAAGCAAAACCAAACCTTTCGTATTGAAAAATATGGTGGCTATACACCTTTGACAAAGTCTAAAACTTTGTCAAAGGTGCGAGACGCACAGGCATTAACATTTGAGGGGTTATTGGAGATGCAGAAAGAAGATTGGGCGGCGATATGGGAGACATCGGATATTGTGATTGAAGGTGATGAGAAAGCGCAACAAGGTATCCGGTTTAATATCTTTCAGCTGAACCAAACGTATCAGGGCAAGTATGCCCATTTGAACATAGGACCTAAGGGTTTTACGGGGGAAAAGTACGGTGGTAGTACCTATTGGGATACTGAGGCTTATTGCCTGCCTTTTTATATGGCTACCAAAGGCGCGGAAGTAGCTCGCAATCTGCTGTTGTACCGCTATAAACAGTTGCCACAAGCTATTGAAAACGCCCAGAAACTCGGTTTTACTGGCGGGGCTGCACTCTATCCTATGGTAACGATGAACGGTGAAGAGTGCCATAATGAATGGGAAATTACCTTTGAAGAAATACACCGCAACGGGGCGATTGCTTTTGCGATTTATAACTATACACGCTATACGGGCGATGAGTCGTACCTGAAAGAATATGGAATGGAAGTGCTTATTGCTATTGCACGTTTTTGGGCACAGAGAGTCAATTTTTCAGAAGAAAAGAAACAGTACGTAATCTTAGGAGTGACGGGACCTAATGAGTACGAAAACAATGTGAACAATAATTTCTATACGAACTATCTTGCCTCTTGGTGTTTGAGTTATGCAGCGACTACGGCACTGAAATACAAGAGCGAAAAGCAATGGGTGACTATTAAAGAATTGAAGGAGTGGAGTGATATTGTGGAACATATGTACTTACCTTATAGCGAAAAGTATGATGTATACTTGCAACAAGACGGTTTTTTGGATAAAGACTTGAAGCCTGTAAGTACCATTCCTACTGGGGAGCGCCCGCTCAACCAACATTGGTCGTGGGATAGAATATTGCGTTCACCTTATATCAAACAGGCAGATACGTTACAGGGGTTTTATTTCTTTGAAGAGCGATTTACCAAAGAACAACTCCAAAAGCACTATGAGTTTTATGAGCCTTTCACGGTACACGAGTCGTCACTTTCACCTTGTGTGCATAGTGTCCTCGCCTCAGCCTTAGGGAAGACAGAAGAAGCCTACGCGCTCTACCTGCGTACAGCTCGGCTTGATTTGGACGACTACAACAAGGAGGTACACGAAGGGTTACACATCACCTCGATGGCAGGCACGTGGCTCAGCATTGTAGAGGGCTTTGCTGGTATGCGTGTAAAGAACGGTGCACTAACGTTTACGCCTCGCTTGCCTAAACAATGGAAGCGTTTATCGTTTAAAGTGATATTTAGAGGAGAGGTAAAAGAAGTGATTATTTAAATGACAAAAGATTACCTTCTTTATCTATATTTACCTCTCTGCCTTTCTTTATGAGGATATAGTAATAATCTTCCCATTCCTCATTGCTTTTAGTATAGGGTTCAGCCTGTTCGTATTCAAAAGGAATGATTGTATTACCGAGATTATCAATCATTCCCCATTTACCTTTATACTTCACCATTGCCTTTTTACTATCGTTGAAATCATCAGCATCATCATATACAAAAGGCAATACTACTTTACCTTTAATATTTAAATAGCCATACTTATTACCTTGTTTAGCGCGAGCTAGACCACCGAAAAAGAGGTCTATTTCGTCATACCAAGGGGTGAGTGTTTCGTTATTAGTACTAAGAAGTTTTTTCTTATCATTGAGTTGTACAATAAAAACACCTTCGGAATACGAAATAAAATTATACTGAGCAGGAATGAGTTCTTCACCCGAAGGGCGTATCACCCCATATAAATTATTAATAGTAACATCATAAAAAGGTATTCCGGCAGAAGGGTAGATGTTGATATAATCATACTTCAAAGGTGCTACGACGGTACCTTCGGCATTTACGAGTCCGTATTTATTATCTTTTCTTACCATTGAAATTCCGTTTTGAGACGGATATACCTCATCGTATTTTCTGCGCCAATCGGTATTACAAGCCGTACAGAATAAAGCTAAAGTAATAATAAATAGTCTTTTCATAAGTATATGTATTTTTAATATTAGTATTTTATTTCTCTTTCTGTAAATCCTACGATATATCCATTGACGAATACAATGCGAGTAACCCAATTACCTTGCTTATCAAAAGTATGTTCAAACTTCTGGTTATTTACGCCGGTAGGAATGCCTTTTTTATCATATGTATAATGCATTACATCGGGTTTGGTGTTCCCCTCAGCAATACTGCGTTCCACTACCCTACCCTCACGGTCGTAACGCACTGAGATGCGCATCTCGGTAGGTGGATTTCCTTCGGTTACCATTTTGAGCAAAGTGCGCTGGTTATTTTTATCAAACTCCTGGAATACCTTCGCTTTGCTATCGGGTGTTACTAAGAGACCTTCGGTAGGGTTACCGTTGGCGTCCCACTTGTTAAAAGTATAGGTTTGTGTAGGCGAAGCACTACCCTCCATCATTGTACGATAAGTTACTAAATGCCCTTGGTTATTATATTCATAGAGTCCTGTAGAACTCTGTATACCTCCGTGAGCCATTCTCAATATTTTCACTTGTAGAGGTTTTTGCTCAGCATTGTAAACATAGTCGTAACGCAAAGTAATACCACTGTATTTTTGTTCTAACTGCAAGGTGTTTCCTTCTTTATTAAATTCATAATAATTTTCGGTTGCAAGACGTTTTTGTTTAAGATTACCTTGAAAGACGTCATAAGTACGTTCGACAAGAGCTTTTGCTTTACCATTGAGTTCTTTCTCCAAACGTGTAGCTGGAGTATTGATAATTTGTGCCATTCCGATAAAAGGAAATAACAACAGGATTAAAAACTTTTTCATACTGATATATTATTATTTTACGCCGACAAAGGTAATAAATATTTTTTAATAAAGCTATATATTCAATTCATAAATGTTCCACGTGGAACATTTATGAATTGGCGATTGAGAATTGATAATTAAGAACTCATTTGTTTATCTGCTATTTTCTCACTACTTTTGCCGCATACTTTTTACTTATATGAATCGGTTTATAGTAAACAGATATTTAGTGCCTAAGGGTTTTAGTGGTATTACCCTCTACCCTTTTATATTTACTAATGACCAAAAACTATTGAAAGATACACAATTCATCAACCACGAACGCATACATTTAGCTCAGCAACGAGAACTCTTGGTAATATTTTTCTATATATGGTATCTTGTGGATTTCATACTGAAATATATTAAGTATAAAGATAAGAAGAAAGCTTACCATAATATCATCTTTGAACGTGAAGCCTACGAGAATGATTACAACCTTGAATATTTGAAGAAGAGAAAAGTGTTTGCTTTCTTACGAGGTAAGAGGTAAGAAGTAAAAGACAAAAAGTAAGTATATAAGAAATGTTCCACGTGGAACATTATCAATTGATAATTCACAATTGATAATTGACAAGTAGTAACTAACGAGTAAACACTAATAACTAATGACAATTAAAGATTATAGCGTATCACAAGAGGATTTTACCCTCGTATATGATTCAGTATTAAAACTTTACCGCACTACTCCCCTACCTAATGACCTTAAAAAATACTATGAGAGTGAGGATTATATTTCGCATACAGACAGTCGTAGAACACTATTTGATAAACTCTACCAATGGGTGAAAAGTTATAACTTAAAGCACAAAATAAAACTCATCAAACAATACAAAAAAGGAAATGTTCGTCTGCTTGATATAGGTGCAGGTACAGGCGACTTTGTGCGTAGTGGTAAAGAGTGTGCTCATTGGGAGACTATGGGCATAGAACCCAGCGAGAAAGCACGTACGAAAGCAAAAGAAAAAGGAGTTTTGTTACAAGCTGATTTTAGTAACCTCCTCCCCCACTCTTTTGATGTGATTACTATGTGGCACGTATTGGAACACGTACTCGATGTAACACAAGAAATAGAGCTCATCAGTAACTTACTGAAAGAAGACGGCTTAGCTGTTATAGCTGTACCTAATTATCGTTCGTGGGACGCACAGCATTACGGAGCCTACTGGGCAGCCTATGATGTACCCCGACACTTATGGCATTTTTCTAAGGATAGTATCGAACAGCTTTTTGCCAAAGAAGGTTTTGAGTTGCTTGCTACCCACCCTATGCTTTTTGATGCTTTTTATGTGAGTATGCTTTCCGAGCAATATAAAACAGGAAAGAAACATTTTCTTAAAGGTTTCATCAACGGACTCCGTTCAAATTATTATGGTTGGAGGAAAAGAGAATACTCATCGCAGATTTATGTTTTAGGTAAGAAATAAGAGGTAAGAGTTAGAAATTGTCTATTTTTTTATATTTCTGAAGCTAAAAATAGTAAAAACTTAAAATAAGACGTTTTTATAAGACTTCTCAACTATTACCTTATACTTTATTACTTTTTAAAAAATAATACTTAAAACAAGCTGTAATAAAGTCAGTTTTGATAAAATACACTTATAGAAGATTGTTTCTGATATAGAATAAATTTATATAAGGTAAAAGAAGGTAGTAAAATGTTTCACGTGAAACAAGGTGTAATGAATAGTGACGAAAGAGAGTATTTTCATTTTTTTAGTAACAAAATTAAAAAATATTTCTTTTACACGTAAAACTTTCTTACTTTTGCCACGTAATTCAAATTAAACATTATAAAAATGAAAAAACTCATCTTAACAGGCGTAGCACTGCTCGCCCTTACTGCTTGTACCGACAAGGTGGCGTTTGTAGATAACTCTAAACTTCTAAACGACTATCAAGAAAAAAAAGACATCGAGGCAAAACTAAAAGGACAAATTAGTGCCTACGAACGAAAACGCGACAGTATTTCAATGGCGTTCCAAACTGAAGCGCGTGCTTTCGACGCTCAAGCTAAAACTCTCCCTCAGAACGTAGCTCAGAAAAAATACAACGAACTGATGCAAAAAAGCCAAATATTGCAACAACATTTGCAACAAGAAGAACAAAAAATACAAATGGAAAGCCAAACTCAAATGGATTCTTTACTTAGCAAAGTGAAGAAAAACATTAAAGAATACGGAAAACAAAAAGGTTACACCTTTATTCTTGGTGCTAACGACGGCGGTAGTGTACTCTACGGTAGTGAGAAAAAAGATATTACTAAAGAAGTTACTGAATACTTAAATAATCAATACAAAGGTAAGAAGTAATAAGGCCACAGGCATTAGGTCATAGGCAATAGAAAATAGACTTTGTCAAGAGGTAAAGACCCGTGTGGCTTACAACTTTTGACAAAGTTTTTTATACACTACTTGTGTGAGTTGTACTTAATCAGTTAATTGTAATACGTTAGGAAAGAACGCTTGGAGTATCAGGAAAACTCCAAAGACTAACAATATAATGCTAATGGCACGTTTGATTTTGTAGATATGAAAAGCAGTAAGTCGGTTTTTAAGTTTCTTAGCAATGAGAATTTTAAAGATATCTATTGCAAAGTATACTAGGATAATAGAAGTAAAAAACACCAATATCCTACTGGCATTCATATCAAGCTTAGGACCAAAAACAATAATAATTCCCAACCAAAAACCCAAAACGCCTATGTTGATAAAATTCAGTAGAAAACCTTTGATAAAGAGAGCTACATAGTTCACTTTTTCAGCTACTTGCAAATAGGCATTCTCTTTGTTATCTATTGTTTTCTTGAAGTCTTTTTTCAGTTTGATGAACGAGATGAGTCCGTAAGCTATCATTATGAGTCCGCCAGCGAAGAAGAGCTTAGGGTCGTCCTTAATTTCGCGTAGCAAACTGCTAGTAGTGAAATAGACAATGAGAATGAAAACAGTATCTGCCAGTACTACCCCTGAATTGAAAGCAATAGCTGCCCTAAATCCTTTAGTAATGGCTGTTTCCAGCAATACAAAGAACACAGGACCTATGGTAAAAGCTAACAACAAGCCCAAAGGTAATGCAAGCAATACATCCGCAAACATCTATTTCTACCTAAAATTTGATTAACTGCACAAAAGTACTAAAAAACTACTGAATCACAAAAAATAAGGGAGAAGTTTTTAATACCTCTCCCCTACTCTATTGGTATTGTGATAATTATTAACTATGGCTTAATAATTTCATTTACTTGTTTTAGAGTTTCTTCATCTTTCAAATCAACCAATTCATCAAGATCTTTAGAAAGATAAAAAGCTCTTACATCAGGTACATAGACCATATAAGTCTTGCAAACAGTTCCACAACCACCAGCTTCAGCACAATCGTAAAGCAGCTTTCCACAACTATAATCTCCATTACAACCCTTTGTCCAATCTCCACCTTTAGCCCCTGTACAAGATACTGTATATGTCTCTTTGTCAGAGCGAGAAGCTTGTTGCTCTTCATATTTACCAGCAACGTCAAAACCTACACCCCAGCTTGATTCAGCAATGATACTTGACAAGAAAGTGATGGTATTGTCATCTTTGTTTAATTTGTATGAGACAAGTAATACTTTCTCATTTGGAACAAAGTCTACTGATTTCTCTGATACAGTTTCAAAGAACTCCTTATAAGTCATTGACTTATTTTGCAAATCTTGCAATGGATCTTGATTTTTATCCTTAGAGCAAGATATAAAGGCTATGCTTAAGCATACCATTAGAAATGAAAATTTAAATATTTTTTTCATAGTGAAAAATTTTAAATTTAAACTAAAATTCTCCTTCAACTTTTGATGACACTAATTCATCAATATTAGCTGATATATAAAAAGCTTTTATATCTGGAACATAAACCATATTAGCTTTACAAACAGTTGCACATCCTCCTTGATTCAAGCAACTTTTAACTACACCTAAACAACTATATGCTTCACATTTTTTACTCCAGCCTTTATCACAAGTTACAATATAATCATACTTTCCTCCTTCACGAGAAGCTTCAAGCTCGTAATGCTTAACTATAGCATCCCAAACTACTTTTTCACTGGGAAAAGCCTCAGTACTTGACAATAAAGTAATAGTCTCATCTTTCGCATTAAATTCGTAAGAGATAAAAAGTACCTTATCTTCTGGAACACTTACTTCTTTTTCTGAAACAGTTTTAAAGAAGTCTTCATAAGTCATTGACTTATTTTGCAAATCTTGCAATGGATCTTGATTTTTATCCTTAGAGCAAGACACTAACGCTACTATAAAACATAGCATAAACAACGAAATCTTTATGAGTCTTTGCATACTAATTTTTTTAGTTAAAAAAATACTTCTTTTGCACGTTCTTTTTATGAAGACAGTAACCCGTAGCTCAGTTAGGGGAAGTTATTTTTAAGGAAAAATTCTCACTATATTTTGTTTATAGAAGAAAACAACAAAATATATCTCCAAAGGAAAGAATATCAATATCAGTCATAGGCATTAGGATTTTATAGGACAAAGGTATATTATATTTTTATAACTTCCAAATATTTTTACAACTCTTTTACTATCATTCTACAAAATAGCTTATAATTATTTATATATCAATATTTTATAAATATACATTATTACTCAATATATTATTAAAAGCATAAAAAAACTTTGCCAAAGGTACGAGCCGTACGGGCAAGAAACTTTAGCAAAGTATGCGATTCAAAAACTGCTTGCTGTGCTATGACTAATCTACCAATTCAAAGTCTAATTGCTTTTTCATCAGGTCAGTGTTTTTCACACGTATCATTACTTCATCACCAAGCTGATACATTTTGCCAGTGGCTTGTCCTACCAAGGCATATTGTTGTTCGTCGAAAGTGTAATAATCGTCTTTGATGTCGCGAGCGCGTACCAATCCTTCGCATTTGTTCACGGTAATTTCTACATAAATACCCCATTCGGTTACACCTGAAATCACTCCTGCAAATTGCTGGTTTTTATGCGCTTCCATATATTTCACCTGCATATATTTGATAGAATCACGCTCGGCTGAGGCTGCTAAACTCTCCATTTGTGACGAGTGTTTGCATTTGGTTTCATATTCGGCTTCGGGTTGTGAGGGGGCATTATCTAAATAGAGTTGCAAAAGACGGTGTACCATCACATCGGGATAACGGCGTATAGGCGAGGTGAAATGGGTATAATAATCGAATGCTAAACCGTAGTGTCCTATGTTTTTGGTAGTATAAGTAGCTTTTGCCATTGAACGTATTGCCAAGGTATCGACTAAATTCTGTTCTTTCTTGCCCTTTACTTCTTCTAACAAATTATTAAGTGAATCGGTAGTGGTTTGACGGTTTTTCAAATCTAAACTATAGCCAAATCGGTTAATAACCGTGTTGAACTGTTGTAGTTTTTCGGCATCGGGTTCATCGTGTACACGGTATACGAAAGTCTTTTTCATTTTGGCTACATACTCGGCTACCTTTCTGTTAGCCAAGAGCATAAACTCTTCAATCAGCTTGTTGGCTTCCTTACTTTCTTTGAAATATACCCCTATAGGGTTACCATTCTCATCGAGGTCAAATTTCACTTCTACTTTATCAAAAGTAATAGCTCCCAAACGCATACGTTTACCGCGAAGTTTTTCAGCTAAGGTATTGAGCGTGAGAATAGCCTCTACTACCTCAGCAGGTACTGCACGTTCTTTATCGGTAATAGAAGTTTTGGCAGGAATGGTGTACCCCTCCCCTACTTTGGCTTGCTCTATTACTGATTGTGCTTCTTCGTAAGCAAATCTAAATGACGAGTGTGTTACAGTGCGTCCTATCCAAATATCTACCACTTCAGCTTTTTTATTCATCTCAAACACTGCCGAAAAGGTATATTTATCTTCATCGGGGCGGAGTGAACAAGCGAAGTTACAGAGTATTTCGGGCAACATTGGCACTACCCTATCTACCAAATACACAGAAGTAGCACGGTTATAGGCTTCCTCGTCTAATATAGTACCTTCTTTCACGTAGTGCGATACATCAGCAATGTGTACGCCAATTTCGTAATTGCCATTTTCTAATACTTTGAATGACAGTGCATCATCAAAGTCTTTCGCATCACGAGGGTCGATAGTGAAAGTGAGGGTTTCGCGCATATCACGACGGCGGGCAATCTCCTCATCGGTAATGGAAAGGTCTAACTTTTTAGCAAAGGCTTCTACCTCTTCTGGATAGGTATAAGGCAAACCGTATTCGGCTAAGATAGAGTGCATTTCAGTAGTTTGCTCTCCTGGTTTGCCGAGTATCTGTTCCACTACCCCCATAGGAGAATCGCTTTTGTCTTTCCAATCTTCTATGCGTACAATCACACGGTCGCCGTCCTGAGCGCCATTGAGTTTGTCTTTCAGCACAAAGAAATCAGTATACATACGGGCATCAGTAGGAACAACAAAAGCAAAGTTTTTGTGCATCTGCACCGTACCTACAAAGCGCACTTTGTTGCGTTCTAGTACCTTACTAATTTCTCCTTCCATCTTATTGCGATTTCTAAAACGAGGAAATACATACACTTCCACCAAATCGCCGTGGAGGGCTTTATTTAGGAAATTCTGTGCTACAAAAATGTCGTTGTCTAAACCATCAACTATTACATAACCATTGCCGCGCGTACTCACATCAAGCGTGCCCACATAGTAGTGTTGCATAGGGATAGCTTGATACTTCCCGCGATCGATTTCTACAATGCGTTTTTTTTCTTTCAGTTGTACGAGTTGTTTCACCAGCATATCACGACGTGGTGCATCGGTAATGTGGAGTTTGGCAGCGATTTGCTTGTAGTTAAAGCTCTCTTCGGGGTGTTCTTGTAACACCGAGAAAATCGCTTTGATAAGCTCTTGCTTGTTGCGTTTAGCTAAACTCTTATTCTTTTTAGGTTTTCCTAATTTTCCTTGCTTTTGAGTTTTATTTGTTTTTTTCATATTGCAAAAGTAAATATTTTTGAGTTATCAACAATCACCAAATTATAAATTGAAAAAGATTTCTTTCTAAAAAAAGAAGGGTTATTATTATGATGACGTTCATAAGAGGAATAAAATTAGACTGAAAAACTTGCTTTTTTCAGTTTAAGGATATTATGATTAGTTATCAACAATAAAAAGTGATTTACGGTTTTTTAAATGAATATTTTAAGCAAAATTGTTGATAACTCTTTTTGATATTATGCACAACTTTTTGTTGAGAACTTTTCATTGGGCAGATTGTTCATAACTGACAAAAAGTAGTGGATATTTTATAAGAAATAAATTTGCTTTTTTCATCTTCATTTTTGTATACACAGAAAACATAAAAGAGCAAATATTTTAGTGTTTTTTCTTCCTCAAGTTATGCACAATTTAAGAATGGACAATGAACAATACCGATAAGGATAATGAACAACACTTAAATAAAAAAATAGGAACGAATATTAATTAATCCGTTCCTACTTTAAAAAAAATTGAATATCTCCACAATGAACTATACTTCTTCTTGATCTTTCAAGTGCTGAATGTATTGTGCTTTTTGGATTTCGGCTCTTCTGCGTACAGAAGGTTTAGTGAAATGTTGTCTTTCACGTAGTTCACGTACTACACCTGTACGGTCGAATTTGCGTTTATAACGTTTTAAAGCTTTATCGATGCTTTCTCCGTCTTTTAAAGGAATTATTAACATAAAGATACACCCCCTTTCAATTTTCAGGGCGCAAAGATATGAAGTAATTAGCAAACGAGCAAATTTTTTAAGTAGAAAATTTTAGATTTAAGTTTCAGACCTTAGATAAGTCTGGCTTGTTTGACTTGTTTGATAACTAATGGTTGAATACTGTCATCACTTTCAAAAAACCGATATTCAGGAGGGATTTTCTTAAAAACTTCTTGCAATTGGTAAGAATAGAGTAGGGGAGTGCCAAAAGAAATGGCAATGCCGTGAGCGATGAGCTCTTGTGCAACTTTTAAGTTTTTTCTAAAACCGTGCAATATCCATAACTGTTGTGAGTGGGTGCGCTTGCGGAGTTGTATTACCTCGGCATAAGCTTTCACACAGTGAATGATAAGTGGAAGCTCTAAACTTTCGGCTAATTCTATGTGTCTTAAAAAGATTTCTTGTTGTAAGGGTAGGGGAGAGGTAACGTTCTTATCGAGACCACATTCACCTATAGCCCAGCAGTTGAAATGCTGGGCTAAGGATATGAGTGCATTCCACTGCGCCTCAAAATCGTTTAAAAACCAAGGGTGAATACCTACTGAGAAAGGTTCGCTGGTATCGGCGGTAAGTGGATACTGATTGCGAATCACCAAAGTATCGGAAGTTGAGTGCTGGGTATGCGAATGAACGTCGAGATACATTGTTTTAAGAGTTAGGAAGCAGTTAGAAATTAAGGATAAGGAGCAGCGAAGAGTTGCGTCCAATATTTACCGCTACGAGCAACACCTACTTCGGTAACTTGGGCATTCATAATATTAGCGCAATGTAAAGGACTTTCGAGCCAACTTTTCATCGCTTCTTCTTCATTTTGTTGTCCCATAGCTACATTTTCAGCCCACGTAGCCCATTTATAACCGGCGTTAGTAAGTCTTCTACCAGGATCTTGTCCGTTTTTACTATAGTGAGTTAATTCGTTGCGTTTAAGCATATCGTCACTATGGGCTTTGGCTACTTTTTCTATTGTTTTATTCCACTTTACAGGAGGTACGGGTTTAAAATAATTACTACCACAATTGCAGCCTTTTTGTCGTTGCTGATTGATAAGGGTGAGCATCTTGTTAGAGCTCGAACCTGTGGTCTCACTATCTTGTGATTTACTACATTGTAGCGATAGGAGCGCTAAGAATAAAAAGAATAGTTTTTTCATTATTGATATTTAATATTTTTTTTTGTTTTTTAACTGTTTTAACCAGATTTTGGAAGGTTGTTATACAACACTTTTGGTGCAAAAGTAATAAAAATATAGCTACTAAGCAAGAAAAAAAATAGAAAAAATTTGCTATGTAATAAAAAAGTTGTACTTTTGTCGCCGGCAAGTCCTACACGACCAGCTCCTGAAAAATCCTCCAGGGTGGGAACACAGCAAAGGTATTCGGTTGTAGCGGTGCGATGTAGGTAGCTTGCCACTTTTTTGTTTATAGGGGTAAGCTATTTGGTTAGTTCATTCCTCTTTGGCGTGCGATTTGTTCATAGGCTTGTTGTACTTGTTTGAACTTTTCTTCGGCGCCTTTTTTTATGGCTTCATCTTCTGTAATCACTCTATCGGGGTGATATTTTTTTGCCATATTTCTGTAAGCTTGTTTTACTTCGGCATCAGTAGCTTGGGGGCTTATACCTAAAATAGCATAAGCATTTTCATTGGGAGTTTGGGTATAGCTATTACTACCATAAGTGTTAGCAAACATTGCTTTGATGCTTATAAAATCACTCTTTTCTATCTGGAAGTAATAGGCTATTTGCTCTATTTGTTGTACTTCGTCTTGGCTTACTACTCCATCGGCTTGAGCAATACCAAAGAGAAAATAGAGGATTTGCAAGCGTGTTTCGTAGGTAGTACGCGCACGTACGTACATTGCTACTCGGGGAGCTTCTATCTGGCGTCCTTTTATTAGTTCATTAAAACTGCGAAACACGGCATTGGCGCGTTCTTTACCATAAAGGCGTACGAACTGCAAGCGCACGAAATCTAATTCGGCTTGGGTAACACGTCCGTTGGCTTTGATAACTAAGCTACAAAGTGAGAGGAGATTCAGCTCGAATGTAGCGGGTGATATGTTTTGCTGAAATGGGTTGCGAAAGGGCTGCTCGGTGGGTAGCTGTTGGGTGAGTTGTCTAAAAAGCCAAAAGAAAAAAAGAAATATAAGAATAGAGAATAAGCTCATACGATAATAAATTTTAATAATGCTGATAATGCCAATAATACCAGAAATGCCAATAATGCCAATAATTAGATATGAAGTTAATTTACACTAATAATATGTGATTTCTCTTTCTATGATATATACTAATTTGCCTTCGGAAAAGCATTTCTTCTCTATCCAATTACCTTTTTCATCGTATTGATAAGAAAAGGTATAGTTTATTTTCTTTGCTTTATTATGGGTCTTCTTTTCGAAGATTAAGAGCATTTCAGTAGGAAAAGGCTCTTTTTTATAGGTATACACTGTTTCGAGGCTTTTATTCTTTTCGTTGGATTTGGTTATTTGGTGGGTAACAAATCCGTTTTTATTATACTTTGTCTTCTTGGTGTATTTTACTGATTTATCGGGATTGTAGACTTTGGTTTCGAGTTGGTTACCCCTCTTGTCGTACTTATATGAAGAGTAGTTTTTGATACTTTCATCGGTGTTGTAATAAGTAGCATAGGTAGGGTAACTGCGTTTGTTTGTATCACTTGAAAGTACTAAATATTCTTTACCTGTTTTAGGGAAGTAGACAGTTTTCTGCATTTTTTTCTCTTTATCGTCATAAGTAAGGGTGTACTCACGCAATAGAGTATCGGTTTCGTCGTATACTTTTAAGTTTGTTTCTCGGTTATTATCGTCGTAAGTTACTTCTGTTTTAAGGTTGAATACATTTCGGTCGGCAAACATAATTTGTTGGACAACATATCCTTGCTCATTGGCTAAGATAAACAGATTTTCATCGTAATAGAATTTCTTTACAGCTGTTTTTTGAATGCGGTGTTTTTTGTTTTCTTTTACTTGATAAGGGATAACGCGCACGGATTTTACGTTTCCTTTTAAAAAGAGTTCTTTGAGCAAAAATATGTTCTGCCCAAAGGTATTAGTAGCTGTTAGTAGGGCAATGAGAGTATAAATATATTTCATAATAATTTGTTTTATGGGGGCAAAGATAGGAGGTAATTAGCAAATGAGCAAATTTGGGAATGAGATGTGAGGCCTAAGGCCACAGGCCACAGGCTATAGGCAGGGAAAAATGAACAAATTTGGAAATGACAAAATGAGAAAAGGAAGAAGAGTCTGGTTAGGAGCTCTCGGGGAGACTCGGGAAAGTGAGCCACACAGATAGTTTTTAAGAGAAATAGGGATAAGGATTTTCAAAAAGAAAAATTTACTATTGTATAGGTAGCTTGGACGAACCTTAAACGAACCTTGAACGAATGTTGGACGATAGATGGCACTTTTTTGGGAGGAGGCATTTTGTGAAATGGAGTTTTGGTGGAAAAATGTACTACTTATGTTGCTTGTACGGTAGAAAAATGTACTGAGTAGGGGAGAGGGCATTTGGGTATGGCTGGGATTTAAGAAAAAGATAAGGTGAAGGGTAGTAGTAAAAGTGTTGAAAAAGAGGACATAGAAGCATTTTGCGAGAGTTGAGGTATACAGCTTAATACATTAATTATGAATAAATTAAAGGAGGTATACGCAGTTTTTTTAGTTTTTTTATTTGCGTAGTTCATTTTTTATTTGCACCTTTGTAAGATTTTTTGATACACTTGCGCCTTAAATGGCTTGGTGTTTGTGAACTAAAAAATGTAAAAACAGAAACAGAAAACTTATGATGAAGAAAGTCCTTTATTTTTCATTTTTTGCACTTCAGCTTTCGGTATTCACGGCTTGTAATGATACCCCTAATGCTGAGAAGGCAACAGCTTCGGCTACTGTTGAGGCACCTAAACCTCCGGTGTATGAATTTGGTTTCAACCTGAATGATTACACGATAGTGAAAGATACGATTAAGCAAGGTGATACCTTTGGTAAACTATTAGAAGAGAACAATATAGGAGCGGTGGATATTCATAATATCACCCAAAAAACCAAAGGAGAGTTTAACCCTAAGAATATACGTACGGGTAAGGTTTACGCTTTTTTGTACGATAAAAAAGACCCCTCGAAACCCCATAGCTTTATCTATCAGCCGAACGTTACAGATTACGTAGTGGTGCGTCTTGGAGACTCGGTTCACGCTTACAAAGCGCAACGCAAAGTAACGATTGTGGAAAAGGCATTGGCAGGAAATATCAACAGCAATCTTACAGTTGATGCGCTTGCGGCGGGTATCAGTGCGAATGCTACTTACCAAATGGGACAGATTTTTGATTACACCATCGACTTTTTCCGCTTGCAAAAGGGTGATAATTTTAAGATTATTTATGAGGAACGTTATGTGGACGACACTATTTTTGCGGGAGTTGAGAAAGTGAAAGCGGCTTATTTTGAGTGGCAAGGGAAACCTTATTACGCTTTTAACTTCACTACCGATTCGGCAAAAGGTACAAATGGCTATTACGACGAAAAAGGGAATATGATGAAGCGAATGTTTTTGAAATCGCCTTTGGATATCTTCCGCATTACGTCTAAATTTGGAATGCGTTTTCACCCTGTGCTTCACCGTATGAAGGGACATTTTGGTACCGACTATGCAGCGCCTACGGGTACGCCTATACGGGTGACAGCATCAGGAACGGTGATTGAAGCGGGCTATAGTTCGGGTAATGGTAACTACGTGAAGGTACGCCACAACAATATGTATACAACACAGTACTTGCATATGTCGAGAATATTGGCACGCAGAGGACAACACGTATCGCAAGGACAGGTGATTGGACTTGTGGGAAGTACAGGCTTGGCAACAGGTCCTCACGTGTGTTATCGTTTCTGGAAGAATGGAAGACAAGTAGACCCACTCAGAGAAAAGTTACCAGAATCGGTGCCTATTGATGCGCGACTTAAAGCTAAATATTTGAAGGAGATTGCGCCACTAAAAGAACAGCTTGATGCGCTAAAAGCCACTCCTATTGAAATGGAAGAGGAGGTAACGAATGTACAAAAGCAAACGGTGTCGTAACAATGGTTAATGATTAGTGATTAATGGTTAATTAAACAGAAATACAAATGAAAAAGTTTATTTTTTATCTATTGGCTCTTGTGGGCTTTACCGCCTCAGCACAAGTGTATGAATTTAAAGTAGTAACCGCTATTGAATCGGTGGTACCTTCGGGAGCAGGACGTTCGCGACTTATCTCGGCTAATGAAACACGCAATTATAAAGAATTTACCACTACGCGCTCGGAAGAAGGAGACGAACGCAACAAAAGCGACCGTGATGAGATTCGCGTAAGAGGCTTTGATGAGACCAAACTCCTCAACTTCTTTAATCTCGGGGGGATTCGTTTTCAGAACATCGCTGCCAACGATGCTCTTATCACTTCTAAGTTGAACACAATGAGTGAAGAAGGCTGGGAACTTGCTTTTGTTACCAGTGGAGTAGAGAGCAATGCAGGAAGCAATGATTCTACTGGTATTTTTATCACCCGTTTTGTGTTTAAAAGACTGAAAAAGTAAGTTTCATTAAGTAATTTGTCAATTAGCAAATTAGCTAAAGGTGAGACGTCATTATTTTGTAGTTTTGCACTCTGAAAAATAATCTAAAACAAATAGTGAAGTGAGTAAAAAAGAAAAATTAATTGACCGTATTCAAGAGCTACCAAAGGATTTTACTTTCAATGAATTGGATACACTTTTAACATACTTTGGTTTTGAGAAAAGTAACAAAGGAAAAACATCAGGATCAAGGGTTAAATTCTATCACAGCGAAAAACAAAAACAATATTTAGCACATAAACCTCATCCTTCTTCCATTATCAAAGAAAAAGCATTGAAAGATATTGTAGATTTTTTAATAAAAAATGATTTTATAAAAGATGAAAACACTCAACTATAAAGGCTTTATAGGAAGCATCGAAAAAGAAGAAGATAATACTTTCTATGGAAAAGTATTAGGCTTAGATAAAGATACGCTCATCACCTATCAAGGAGACTGCTTAGAGGACTTAAAAAATGACTTTATGGAAGCAGTAGATGACTATATTGCTCATTGCAAGGAATATAATATTCCTTTACAAGACAAAAAGACTTCTACGCTAAACACTTTTGTAAGAGAAACTTTACAAAAGGCAGCTGTAATGTAAGATAATAATACAATTCATTATAAGAAAAATGTTAAAAAATAGTAATCCAACACAAACCAATGCTTGGAAAGCATTGCAAAAACATTTTGCGGAAGTAAAAGACCGCCATATGCTTTCTCTATTTGAGAAAGACCCCACTCGCGCGGAGAAATTCGCCATCAAATGGCACGACTTCTATGTAGATTATTCTAAAAACCGCATCGATGAGGAAACTATGAAACTCCTCGTGCAACTCGCTAACGAATGTCACCTTAAAGATGCTATCGAAAAGTACTTCGGTGGCGACCTTATCAACAACACCGAAAAACGCGCGGTTTTGCACACTGCCCTTCGCGCGCCCGAAAACAGCGTGATAAACGTAGATGGCAAGAATGTAATGCCCGAAGTAGCGGCTGTAAAACACAAAATCAAACAGTTCAGCGAAGAGGTCATCAGTGGTAAACGCAAAGGTTATACTGGTAAAGCCTTTACCGATGTGGTGAACATTGGTATTGGTGGGTCTGACCTCGGTCCGGCAATGGTAACTGAGGCGCTTAAATTCTATAAGAATCACCTCAACGTACATTTCATCAGCAATGTAGATGGCGACCACGTGCTCGAAACTATCAAGCACCTCAACCCCGAAACTACTTTGATAGTGATTGTTTCTAAAACTTTTACAACGCTTGAAACCCTTTCCAATGCACTTACTGTAAAAGAATGGTTCCTAAAATCGGGTAGCGAAAAAGATATTGCTAAACACTTTGTAGCAGTGTCTACTAACTTGCAAGAAATCGACAAATTCGGTATCGACTCTGATAACGTATTCCCTATGTGGGACTGGGTAGGTGGACGCTTCTCGTTGTGGAGTGCCGTAGGTCTCAGCATTGCCCTATCAGTAGGTTATGACAATTTTGATAAGTTGCTCAAAGGGGCTCACGCTATGGATGAGCATTTCCGCACAGCTCCTTTTGAGAAGAACATTCCAGTAGTCTTGGCATTGCTCAGCGTGTGGTACAACAACTTCTACGGAGCCGAAAGTCAAGCGATTATTCCTTATACTCAGTATTTACACCGCTTGGCAGCGTACCTACAACAAGGTATAATGGAAAGTAACGGTAAACAAACCGACCGTGATGGCAACCCTGTAAGTTATCAAACTGGGGTAATTATCTGGGGTGAACCAGGAACGAACTCTCAACACGCGTTCTTCCAGCTTATTCACCAAGGTACTAAATTGATACCTACTGACTTTATTGGCTTTAAACACTCATTGCACGGTAATACCGACCACCACAACAAGCTAATGGCTAACTTCTTTGCACAAACCGAAGCCCTTTTAAAAGGTAAAACCGAAGCCGAAGTACGCAAAGAAATGGGTGACAAGGTAAACGAAGCCTTAGTGCCCTTCAAAGTGTTTACAGGGAACCGCCCTACAACCTCTACCCTCATTGATAAACTCACCCCTGAAAGTTTGGGTAGCCTTATCGCTATGTATGAGCACAAGATATTTGTAGAAGGTGTGATTTGGAACATCTATAGTTACGACCAATGGGGTGTAGAGCTCGGTAAACAGTTGGCAAGCAAAATTCTTAAAGACATCGCCGCTACCGAACTTTCTGCTCACGACAGTTCCACAACCAATTTACTAAAACAATTCAAAAAATAGAAATCTAATTACAAATGATTCACATTAGAACAGCCGAAGAAATAGAACTACTACACCAAGCAGCCCAAGTAGTATCACGTACTTTGGGCATAATGGCTAAAGAAGTAAAACCAGGGGTAACCACCCTATATTTAGATAAAATCGCCGAAGAGTACATCCGCAGTCAAGGGGCTATCCCAGGATTTTTAGGTTTGTATGGCTTCCCTAATACCCTATGTATGAGTCCTAATGCGCAAGTAGTACACGGTATTCCTAACGACCGTCCACTACAAGAAGGCGACATCATCTCGATAGACTGTGGGGCACTGAAAAACGGTTACTATGGCGACCACGCTTATACTTTTGAAGTAGGCGAAGTAGCCCCCGAAGTAAAAGAACTATTGCGGGTAACGAAAGAATCGTTGTATATAGGTATCCGTCAGTTTCGTGCAGGCAACCGTGTAGGTGATGTAGGGCACGCTATACAACAACACTGTGAGGCACACGGTTATGGAGTAGTACGCGAACTCGTCGGTCACGGCGTAGGACGCAAAATGCACGAAGACCCCGAAATGCCCAACTACGGCAAACGCGGTAATGGTAAAAAATTCAAAGACGGAATGGTCGTGGCTATAGAGCCTATGATTAATATGGGCACCAAGAGCATACGCCAACTCAAAGACGGTTGGACAATCCTCACCGCCGACGGTAAGCCTTCAGCCCACTTTGAACACGATGTAGCCCTCATCGACGGCAAACCCCGATTGCTTTCCACCTTCAAGTACATATACGAAGCCTTAGGCATTAAAAGCAATGAGGAGGACGAATTTTTGCTTAATTAGATGAATGAACACCTTTATTTTCAATATCTCTGACAATTCTGAATCTTACGTAAAGGTTTCAGAAGCTGAACTACATTCTATAGATGAAGGCTTAGAAGAGGCAAAAAAAGGTGTCTTTATTCCTCATAATGAGGTAATGAAAAAGATTACGAGAACTCATATAGAAAGAAGCCTAAGAGAAAAAACCTTTGTCTATATATTCTTACTAAAGAACTTGAAGTATATCAAAAATAATTGAATTTAAAAATACTAAAATTATGAGTACACTTATTATTAAACCACCTAAACATCTCTCATTGGAAAAGGCTAAAGCTGCTCTTGAAAATTTAGATTTTGAGATTGTTACTAATGAATACACTGAACCTTATGCAAAGGTTTCAGAAGCTGAACTACGTTCTATAGATGAAGGCTTAGAAGAGGCAAAAAAAGGTGTCTTTGTTCCTCATAATGAAGTAATGAAAGGATTACGAGAACTCATAGAGAATTGGAAAAATGGAAGATCTAACGATTATTTGGTTGCCAAAAGCTAAAATTCAATTGTATGATATTTCGCTGTATTGGTTAGAAAAAACTCAATCAGAAAGTTATATTCTAAAATTAGAAGCTGAAATAGCTAAAATTTGTGAAATGCTTGAGTATAATCCAAGAATAGGAACAATAGTAGATAATAGAAAGGATGTAAGAAGAGTAATTGTACTTCGTAATTTTTCAATTTTTTACCAAATTATAGAACAAAAACAAGTGATTGAAATTATATCTTTTTGGGATAACAGAAATAACCCCGAGAAGTTAAATCTCAATAGAATATAAAAATAAATGAATTATTTAAAAATATCAACAATGAAAAAAGCCTTATTTTTAGTAGCTACTGCCGTCCTTACTTTGGCTTCTTGCGGAAAAAGCGACGACAACCCAACAACTCCTGATAACCCTAATACCCCAATACCTAATAACCCTGAACCCCCTAAAACTACTGTGGTAAAGAGGATTAAAGAGGTAAAGATTACCTATTTAGATAGAAAAAAGAATTCTAATGATGACCCAATCTATTTTCTAAATGGGGAACCTAAATTTATTTATACTTTAAAAAATGGAGTCTTTTCTTATGAATATGATGCTCAGGGGCGCATTTCAAAATACACTTCTAATAAGGGAGGTGAACAAGTAACCTATGAATTTAGTTATCCTCAAGGAAAAATTATAGCAAATAGTGGAAAACAAAATTTTGAATTCCCTTTAGATGAGAAAGGTTACTTAAAAGAGACTGGCGGACATAATTATTTCAGCTATGACGAAAAAGGTCAGTTGTCTAAAATTAATAATAGTAAATTTATTTGGAAAGATGGCAACCTAACTGCTGAAACTTATACCTCTACTTCTTGGGAAGGAACAAAAGAAAATCGAGAAATGAAATTTTCTTACTATCCTAACGAAAATAAGAATCACTTTTTTATTTTCAACAACGAAGAAAGAGATGAAATAGATGTCTATACCACCTATTTTTATTTGCTAAATGCACTTCCGGTAGGTGTCCCTACTAAAAATCTTTTGGAGTCTATCTCTAAATCTTATACGTATAAAAAGGAAAATGTATCGTATGCCACACTTATAAAATTTACTTATACCTACGATAAAGACGGCTATGTAAGTCGTATAGTAGAAAATCGTTCTGGTGATGATGACGGAATAGGTATAGGAGGTAGTTTATCAATGGAACGATTAGAACCCTTAATTGCTAAAATAAAAGCAGGTACTGTCAAAAATATGACTTACAAAGAGTTCACTAATGCCAATGGCACTTATAAGTTTAGCATCACCCATAAAGAGCACATCACCAAAGATTCTAAAGGCAACCCCATTGATGTAAAATACGAGCAAGAGGGAGTTTATACCTTTTCTTATAAAGAAGAGAATGGTAAGAGAAAGTATTTAGATGGTAAAGAAATAAAATTTACCAAACAAGACGCCTCTACTATTTACGAAATCAGCTATTATTAATATGAATCAAGAGTTGAAAAATAATAATCTCTGATTAACAGAATGTTATCGCTTTTGCATCGCATTTCCCCTTTGAAGGAAGTCAGCGAGCAGGCGTATAGAAGAGTATCAAAAGTAAAAACCTTAAAAATTGAATATTATGTGTCTATTAGTTTATCCTAAAACTCAAAATCAAATCAATATACTAACTACTCTATTCAAAGAAATGAACATTGATTTTGAATACAATCCCCCTCAAGAAGAGAGCTATATCCCTAATGATCTTACTCTACAAGCTATGAAAGAAGCCGAAACTATGGCTAAAGAAAAAAACAAAAAGAGCTATGCAACAGTAGAGGAATTAATAGAATCTCTTAAAAACTAACTATGGAAGAAGAAACATTTAAATATGAAATATACTATACAGGACTTTTTAAAAAGGATTTTAAAAAATTCCTTAATGATGAGACCAAAGTAAAGAAGATTACTGACACTATCACATTGTTAAAAAAAGGAGGAGTTGAGGCTCTACCTGATTATATGAGACCCCACAAACTTACAGGTAATTATAAAGGTCATTTAGAATGTCATATCCTACCTGATTTATTGATAATTTGGTTGCAATATGATGAGGAACAAAATGAAATTTACTTGGTAAGAGTGGGTTCCCACTCTGAATTATTTAAGAAATAGCACTAATTCATAATTAAAATAAATGTACAGAACGCATACTTGTGGAGAGCTACGACTCTCACACGAAAAACAACAAGTAACCCTTAGCGGATGGGTACAACGTGTCCGCAACAAGGGATTTATGATTTGGGTAGACCTACGCGACCGCTATGGCATCACCCAGCTTATTTTTGACGAAGAACGCACTGATAAAACAGTCTTCGAGCAGGCGAAAACCCTCTCACGCGAGGACGTGATTCAAATTCAAGGTACTGTGATCAAGCGCGAGGCTACCAACGCAAATATCCCTACGGGAGAGGTGGAAATCCTCGTTACAGCGCTCACCTTGCTCAACCATTCCGAACTCCCTCCTTTTACCATTGAAGATAATACCGATGGCGGTGAAGACCTCCGTATGAAGTACCGCTATCTCGATATACGCCGTACCCCTGTACGCGATAACCTTATTTTCCGCCACAAAGTGGGGATAATGGTGCGCAACTATCTATCCGAACAAGGCTTTATAGAGGTAGAAACCCCTGTACTTATCAAATCAACACCCGAAGGCGCTCGTGACTTTGTAGTGCCTAGCCGTATGAACCCAGGTGAGTTCTACGCACTTCCACAATCACCACAAACCTTTAAGCAGTTGCTAATGGTAGGCGGATTAGACAAGTACTTCCAAATCGTAAAGTGCTTCCGTGATGAAGACCTCCGCGCCGACCGCCAGCCAGAGTTTACTCAAATAGACTGTGAAATGTCGTTTGTAGAACAAGAGGACATTATCCAGACCTTTGAAGGATTGGCAAAACACCTCCTCAAAGAACTCAAAGGCTTAGATTTTGGGGCTTTCCCTCGTATGACGTATGCCGAGGCGATGAAAACTTATGGCAACGACAAACCCGATATCCGTTTCGGTATGAAATTCGGCGAACTCAACGACCTCGCTCAACACCGCGATTTCAAGGTATTCAACGAAGCCGAATTAGTAGTAGGTATTGCCGTTCCTGGTGCCAACAACTACACCCGCAAAGAGATTGATGCTTTAGTAGAATGGGTAAAACGTCCGCAAGTAGGCGCTTCCGGAATGGTATATGTAAAATGTAATGAAGATGGTAGCTTCAAATCATCAGTAGATAAATTTTATAACGAGGACGACCTCAAGGCGTGGGCAAAGCGCACAGGCGCCCAAGCAGGCGACCTTATCTGTATCCTTTCAGGCAAGGCAAACAAAGTACGTGGGCAACTCAGCGCCCTCCGTATGGAACTCGCTGAGCGTCTCGGCTTGCGCAAACCCGATGAATATGCTCCTCTATGGGTGGTAGATTTTCCTCTTTTGGAGTGGAGCGAAGAGGAAGAACGTTTCTTTGCAATGCACCACCCTTTCACCTCGCCTAAACCTGAGGATATTCCGTTACTTGATACCGACCCAGGTGCCGTACGTGCCAATGCTTATGACCTCGTGCTCAACGGTAATGAAGTAGGCGGTGGTTCTATACGTATCTTCAACCAAGAGTTGCAAGCCAAGATGTTTCAGCTATTAGGCTTTACCCCTGAGCAGGCACAAACACAATTTGGCTTCTTGATGAACGCCTTCCGATACGGCGCTCCTCCTCACGGTGGTTTGGCTTTTGGCTTCGACCGATTGGTGGCACTGCTCGGCGGACAAGAAACCATACGCGACTTTATCGCTTTCCCTAAAAACAACAGCGGTCGCGATGTGATGATTGATGCCCCTTCGCCTATTGATGAGGCGCAATTGAAAGAACTAAGCATTCAATTAGTAAATTAACGTGAGTTTGACGTAAAAAAATATAGCTTACGCTACAGAAATCTTACAAATCTTTGAAAAATCAGACAAATAAACAGCTTTGCTGTTTTAAATGTCTCGCACAGATTTCACGGATTTCACAGATTTAACACAGATGATTCTTTTGTAAAACATCATTGTTCCACGGATTGCTCAGCTTTAGCTGAGGAATTTCACGGAACAGTAATGAAAAAACAAATAAAACAATATTGTACATATCAAACTGACGTTAAAATAGTAAATAAAAGGCTGTCACAAAGTAAAATTTGCGACAGCCTTTGTTGTTTTTTAACTTAAAAATATCTTTACTCCTCTTTTTCCTCTATCGTTAGAATAGATAAAGGATTGTTAAGACCAAATCGCTTGGTCTTATGGATAGTTCTTAGATCATACAATGCGTTTTTGTGCATAGAAGAACCTTGATGAAATCCCTTACGAAAGTTAGGGTTAGCTTCCAAATTCTTATACAACTTCTTATAAAGAGACTTAGCCGAGACGTCCATTAGTTTGGTAATGAGAATCATCCGCAAGTAAATACACTCTATAATGTCTTCCGTTTCTCTTCCTCCTGTACCTTCTATAACATAAGGCAGTATATCTTGATCATAAATACATTTTTCAGTATCTATGGTAACATCAGGGCTAGAGACAATGATAAACTGACGGTAGGTAAAACCCTCTATCCCTTCAAGCATTATCGAGGAGATAGCACTTTCATTCTCTCGAGTGATAAGAATTTGCCTATATCCTCCCTTACCATCTCCTACCTCTATATAGAATGAGGCTCGGCACTTGTCCAATATATCTTTAGCATTTGCGTAAAACTCTTGTGCAGAGGTTAATATCCAGTGTTGCATATTTTTGATATCTATTTACTTATTTGGCAAAAATACAACTTATTCTTGAATTTACTAACTATACTTTTGTCCTTCTCTTTATAAAAACACTATCTTTGTCCTTTCTTTAAAAACCACTCACCTATGGGATACTATATGTTTGCTTACGGAGTAAAAACTCCAGAGATAAAAGCTGTTTTTGGCTCTAAAAGCGAAACTGAGGAAGAAGAGACAAAGGCTATAGTTATGAACATATTATGGGACTAAAAGAGAACATCGATTTTTGTCTTGAAAACGAATTAGATATGGTAGCTTTTTGCCATTAGTGAAAAGTGAAAAAGCATTTTTTTCGTAATTCGTATTTTGTAATTCGTAATTATTTTGTATCTTTGCCTTAATTAAAAACAAAAAATGAACAGTATGAAAAGAATTTTATTAGTGGTAGCTGTTGTTTTTGCAACTGTTACCTACGCACAAACTGGAAAAGGAAACTGGATGGTAGGTGCCGATTTAGGTCTTTCATTTCAATCTAAAAACTTAGTAGTGAAAAATGACCAAGTTACAGAATTAGATCAAACAGTAACTACTTTTAAAATCACACCTAACTTTAATTACTTTGTGGTTCATAATTTAGCAGTAGGTTTAGGAGTGAGTTATGAACATTCAAAAGATAAAAGGGGAGATAATTGGGAATACAAATCGAATACCCTTACAATTGCCCCTAATGTGCATTACTATTTTCCTACAGGTGGAAGTTTAGCACCTTTCGTGGGAGCAAAAATAGGTTTTGCAAGCAGAGAAAACCAACCGGGCACTAATGGTGAGTGGAATGGTTTAGTAGTAGGAGGTAAAGCAGGCTTGGCTTACTTTGTAAACCGAGGTGCTGCTCTTACAGCCTATGCAGAGTATGACCATTTTTCTTTAAAAAATACAGATAACAGTAAACGCAAAGCAAAAGAGGGTGTTTTGGGTGTAGGTATAGGAGTAGCTTTGTTCTTCTAAGTAGGAAATCCTTCATAATTATATAAGTATGGGGTGTTTTAAAAAGTAGTGATATTTTTTAAGACACCTCTTTTTTAGTTGATATAATAAAAGTGTAGCTTACGCTACAGAAAGTCTTTCAATTGACAATTGATAATTGACAATTGACAAATGTGATGGGCACGGATGGGCAACTTCGTTGCTGGATTTACACAGGTTGTAATACAAACATGATTGTAAATCAGTGTTGTAGATTTTGAACGGGTGTTAATTAAGGTGAGTTGGGAGTAATAAAAGTGTAGCTTACGCTACAGAAATCTTACAAATCTCAAAAAAACAAACAAATAAACTTTAAATGTCTCGCACAGATTTCACGGATTGCACGGATATTTTTTCAATTGATAATTGACAATTGACAAATGTGATGGGCACGAATGGGCAACTACGTTGCTGGATTTACACAGGTTGTAATACAAACGTGATTGTGAATCGGTGTTGTAGATTTTGAATAGCTGTTAATTAAGGTGGGTTGGGTGTAATAAAAGTGTAGCTTACGCTACAGAAAGTCTTTCAATTGACAATTGATAACTGACAATTGACAAATGTGATGGGCACGGATGGGCAACTTCGTTGCTGGATTTACACAGGTTGTAATACAAACGTGATTGTGAATCGGTGTTGTAGATTTTGAACGGGTGTTAATTAAGGTGAGTTGGGAGTAATAAAAGTGTAGCTTACGCTACAGAAATCTTACAAATCTCAAAAAAAACAAACAAATAAACTTTAAATGTCTCGCACAGATTTCACGGATTTCACGGATAGTTTTCAATTGATAATTGACAATTGACAAATGTGATGGGCACGGATGGGCAACTTCGTTGCTGGATTTACACGGATTGCGATGCAAACGTAATTGTAAATCAGTGGTGTATATTTTTAATAGGCGTTAAATAAACTTTAAATGGAACTACAGTGGGTTTTCAGTGGCTCTACAGTGGGTCTACAGTGGGTCTACAGTGGGTCTACAGTGGCTCTACAATAAAGGTTAATTAAATTATAATTGAATATTAATAGAGTTTATAGTGCTACTATCTCCTAATGTCACACGTTTTGCAGCTTAGACTTCTTGGACAGGGGTGGACACACGGGTAGCCGTAGCACGACGACAAAGCGAAAAATTTCTTTAAAAAAATTTGCACATTCAAAAATAAGTAGTACCTTTGCCTTATTAATAACAATAAAAATATAGAATTGTATGAAAAAATTTTTATTAATCGTAGCAGTTGCTTTTGCAAGCGCTACATACGCACAAACTGAAAAAGGAAACTGGATGGTAGGCTCTGACTTGGCTCTTTCATTTAACTCTGTTAAAGAAACACCTCGTTATGACGGAACATCAGGTAATGTACAAACGCAAAATACATTTAAGTTTGTACCTAATTTAAATTATTTTGTAATTAATAATTTAGCAGTAGGTTTAGGTTTAGAGTACCAAAGTACTACTACCAAAGTAAAACCTGTAGCAGGTTCAGAAACAAAGGGAACAACTTCTGCGTTTGTTATAGCTCCTAATGCACATTATTATTTTCCTATCGGTGGCAACTTAGCACCTTTTGTAGGAGCAAAAGTAGGATATGCTTGGGCTTCAGCAGGAGATAATAATAGTGATAAAGAAAGAGGATTGGCATTAGGAGTAAAAGGAGGTATGGCTTACTTTGTAAACCAAGGTGCTGCTCTTACAGGTTATGTAGGTTATGACTATATGAACTTGAAGAACAAACAAGACAATAAAGCAGAAACGAGAATAGGCAACTTCGGTGTTGGTATCGGGGTAGCTTTGTTCTTCTAAGCTGAGAGATTTTATAACTAAATTAAGAATATGGGGTGTTTTAAAAATAGCAATATTTTTAGGCACCCTTTTTTATAGATAAAAGCGAACCTATATTTTTAAAAGACATTACTAATAATTTATAATATGAAACATTCCTTATTCTCCGCAACGCTACTTCTTTTAGTAGCCTGCAACCAAAACCCTAACAACACTAACGACGAAAAGATGAACTATCCTCAAACACGTATGGATAATACCGTCGATACTTACTTCGGCACTCAGGTATCCGACCCTTACCGTTGGCTCGAAGATGACCGTTCTGCTGAAACCGCTCAGTGGGTAAAAGCCCAAAACGATTTTACGTTTGGTTATCTCTCCAAAATACCTTATCGACAAGCAATAAAAGAGAAACTCGAGAAACTCTGGAACTATGAGAAACTGAGCGCTCCTTTTACCGAAGGCGATTATACCTATTATTACAAGAACGACGGCTTACAAAACCAATCGGTGCTCTATCGCAAAGATAAAGGAGGCAAAGAAGAAATTTTCTTAAATCCGAATACTTTTTCTAAGGACGGAACAACTTCATTAGGAGACGTTGCTTTCTCCGAAGATGGTTCGTTAGTAGCTTATCTCATCTCAGAAGGCGGTAGCGACTGGCGTAAAGGGATAGTGCTTGATGCGAAAACTAAAAAGAGAATAGGAGATACCTTAGTAGATATAAAATTTAGTAGTATCGCGTGGAAAGACAATGAAGGCTTCTTCTATTCCAGCTACGACAAACCCAAAGGGAGTGAGCTATCAGCAAAAACCGACCAGCACAAACTTTATTATCACAAACTCGGCACATCTCAAAAGAGTGATAAGCTCATTTTTGGTGGCACACCAGCCGAGAAATATCGTTATGTGTCGGGCACAGTATCCAATGACGGGAAATATCTGTTCATTTCGGTTGCCAATGCGACCTCAGGTAATAAACTATTTGTAAAAGATTTATCTAATCCTAAATCTTCTTTGGTAACTATTACCAACAACTTCGATGGAGATACAGGATTTGTAAATAACCAAGGCACAACCCTCTTTTTAGAAACCAACCTGAATGCGCCTAACGGTCGCTTAGTGAAAGTAGACTTTAAAAATCCACAGCCAGAGCATTGGCAAGATGTTATCCCTGAAACCAAGAATGTGCTCAGTATTACTACCGCAGGCAAATACCTGTTTGCCAAATATATGGTAGATGCTCTTTCTCAGGTAAAACAATACGACTACGAGGGGAAACTCATTCGCGAAGTGAAGCTTCCCAGTATAGGTAGTGCGGGAGGTTTTTATGCTAAAAAAGATGAAACACACACCTATTTTAGTTTCACCAATTACGCATATCCTACCCAAATATACAAAATGGATTTGGCAACAGGAGCTACTGAACTCTATTGGAAGCCCGCTATTGCTTTCGATGCCACTCACTACGAATCTAAGCAAGTGTTTTATACCTCTAAAGACGGCACTAAAATACCAATGATGATTACCTATAAAAAAGGAATCAAACTCAACGGTAAAAATCCTACCTTATTATATGGATATGGAGGGTTCAACATCAGTTTGATGCCTACATTCGGTGTTGCCAATGCGGTGTGGTTAGAACTCGGGGGGGTATATGCTGTTCCTAACTTACGTGGAGGAGGTGAATATGGTAAACAATGGCACGATGCAGGCACTAAGATGCAAAAGCAAAACGTGTTCGACGATTTTATAGCAGCTGCTGAATATCTTATAAAAGAGAAATACACCTCTCCCCAATACCTTGCTATCAGAGGAGGCTCTAACGGAGGACTCTTGGTAGGTGCTACAATGTTACAACGCCCCGACCTGTTTAAGGTAGCTTTACCCGCAGTAGGTGTACTCGATATGTTGCGTTATCACACTTTTACTGCAGGAGCAGGGTGGGCTTATGATTATGGCACATCTGATGATAGCAAAGAAATGTTTGAATACTTAAAAGCCTATTCACCCTTACACAATGTAAAACAAGGAGTAGCTTATCCTGCTACCCTCATAACAACAGGAGACCACGACGATAGAGTAGTACCTGCTCACAGTTTTAAATTTGCTGCGGAATTGCAAGCAAAACAAACGGGCAACAACCCTATTCTTATACGAATAGAGACCAATGCAGGACACGGAGCAGGGACACCAGTGAGCAAAACTATAGAGCAAAACGCCGATTTGCAAGCATTCACTCTTTGGAATATGGGGATTAAAACACTCCGGTAAAGAGTAGGGGAGAGGAAAAAGAAAAATAGCTTCGTAACAATATTACACAGCTTTTTATACTATTTAGTAGCCAAAAGTGTTTACAAAAGAAGTATTAAATAGGGTAAAAAGTAAACTCATTCTTTTACTTTTTTTTTACATTTCAAGGGGTAAAAGGGGTTAAAATGTAAAAATAGTGTTAAAGTTTGTAGGTTATTGAAAAATATTGTTGAATAAATTTTGTGTGTATAAAATAAATGCGTACGTTTGCGCCCTAATTAAATGTGAATTTAAACAATGTTTATGGCAAGAAGAATATTTGTAATGCTACTTGTACTATTAGTACTAGCTGCGTGTAAGCGTGGCGGTGGCGACAGCAAAGGAGAGCTTGTAGGTGTTAAGGGGAAGAGCTGGAAACAGCCTGCTCCTTACGGTATGACGCTTATTCCGAGTGGTTCTTTCATTATGGGTAGTTCCGATGATGATAAAACTGCGAGTTTTAACGCACCAGTGAAAACTGTGAGCGTGGGGTCGTTCTATATGGACGAAACCGAAATCACAAATAGTGAGTATCGCCAGTTCGTGAATTGGGTTCGCGATTCAATTATCCGTACTCAGTTAGCTGAAATGGCGGAACAAACCGGTCAGACCCAAGGCAGTGGAGGTATCGGTGAATACGCATACTTAGATGCGAACACCGAGAAGATGAATGCTTATCAGCAGTATCTTCAAAACACATATGGCGACCAAAAAGCACGAAAATTGAACAAGAAAGTAGCACTTATTTGGGACACTAATAAATTCCCAGATGAATACTACTCGGAAGTAATGGACAAAATGTATTTGCCCGAAGAAGAAGCTTACAATGGCAAACGCATTATGGACGTTCAGAAGTTCGAGTTTAAATATCAATGGCTTGATATGGATAAAGCCGCTCGTACTCGCGGTAACCGTAAAGACTTCATTAAAGAGGAAATCGTGAAAGTATATCCTGATACTACTGTATGGATTCGCGACTTCAACTATTCTTATAACGAGCCAATGCACAACGACTATTTTTGGCACGAAGCCTATGGCGACTATCCTGTGGTAGGCGTTAGCTGGATTCAAGCCAAAGCCTTCTGTGAATGGCGTACTCTTAACAAAAACTCTTATCAAAAATCAAAAGGTGATTACACAGTAAACTCTTTCCGTTTGCCAATTGAATCGGAATGGGAATACGCAGCACGTGGTGGTCTGCCAGGAGGTACTTATCCTTGGGGAGGTCCTTATACCTATGATGATAGAGCTTGTTTCCTTGCAAACTTTAAACCAATGCGTGGTGACTATGCTGTTGATAATGCACTCTATACCGTAGAAGCTAAGTCGTACGAACCTAATGGTTACAACCTTTACAATATGGCAGGTAACGTATCAGAATGGACAAACACCTCATATGACCCCAATTCATATGAATATATGTCTACTATGAATCCTAACGTACTTGATGACAAAAATCACCGTAAAGTAATACGTGGAGGTTCTTGGAAGGACGTTGCCTTTATGTTGCAAGTAAATACCCGTGATTATGAGTACCAAGACTCAGCCCGTAGTTATATAGGGTTCCGTACCGTACAAGATTTTATGGGTATCAGCGACAAACAACAAGCTAAATCAGCAAGAGGATACAGATAGAATTAAAAGAAAAATCAAACAAATTAACTAATAAATTTAACAAATAAAAAAAAGTCTTATGGCAGGAAGTAGATCAACAAAGAAATTGTTTAATATGGTTTATGGTATAGGTGCCTCAGTTGTAATTATCGGTGCCTTAGCCAAAATTTTGCACGTGGATATCTTAGGTATCAGCGGTGGCGTATTGTTAGCAGTAGGGATGGGAACAGAAGCATTCGTCTTCTTCTTCTCAGCTTTTGAACCAATAGATGAAGAGTTCGATTGGTCATTGGTTTATCCTGAGCTAAAAGGAGGTGCTCCATCAGGACGCCAAGGAGCTTTGGCTTTACAGTCAGGAGAAGATAAGATTCTTAGAGAATCATTATCACAAAAATTAGATGGTATTTTAGCAGAGGCTCGTATCGATGCGAATATGATGCGTTCATTAGGAAGATCTATTGAAAACTTTGCAGAAGCAAGTAAAGAAATCGCTCCAGTGGCTAATACGATGGTGGCTACTCACAAATATGGTGAAGAGCTTTCAGCAGCAGCATCAAATTTAGAGTCATTAAACAGCCTTTACAAATTACAATTAGAAAGAACAGAAAGACAAGTATCTGCACAAGCAGGTGTTGTTGATAACTTAGATTCATTAAATCAGCAAATGCTTACGTTTAAAGACAACTTAAGATCTTTGAACACTATCTATGGAGGAATGTTATCTGCAATGGGCGGCGCACGATAAGAGTAATTATTTATTAACTTATTAAAAAAATAGCTTATGGCAGGTGGAAAATTAAGTCCAAGACAGAAGATGATTAACCTGATGTACTTAGTATTCCTTGCGATGATCGCATTGAATATGGGCAAGCAAGTACTAGATGCATTCGGGTTAGTGAATCAAAAGTTTGAATCATCAAACAAAAGAGCTAATGAAGGCACATCTAATGCTTTAGCCGAATTAGCAAATAAAGCAAATGAGAATCAAGCTCAATATGGTGAGATATATGAACAATCCAAACAAATAAAGGAACTATCAGATGGATTGTACAGCTATATCCAAGATATTAAAACCAAAGTAGAAGATGTAATTGGTCAAAAAGACATTCCTGTAAATCAAAGAAACTATCAGGCAATGGATCAGTCAGATTTTACTGACAATTATTTCTTTGCTGAGGGAGCACAAGCTAAAGCTCACGCAAGTGAATTCATTGAAAAAATGAAAACCTATCGTGAAGGAGTATTAAAAGTATTGGGAGATAATCCAGCTTATAAAGCTTTAGCCGATAAAGTAAAAGCAAACTTTAATACTGACGACGTAAAAGATAGAGAAGGTAGAACTGTAAAATGGTTACACTTTAACTTTGAAGGGTTCCCTTATATTGCAACTTTGGCAAAATTCTCAATGATGCAGTCAGACATCTTAACTATTCAACAAGAATTTTTTGATAGTGCTTTGGCAGGTAGCTTGAAATCACAAGTTTCAATGACTAACTATACAACTTTACTTGAGCAAAGTAAAGGGGCGTATTACCAAGGTGAGAAATTCGATGGTTCTATCGTATTGGGTAGAAAAGACGCTACTACACGTCCTAATGAAGTAGACATTGCTATCGATGGTAGAAAGTTAGGAACAAGTGAATACACTATTGAAGATGGTCGTGTGAAATTAAACATTTCAGCAGGTAATACAGGTGATCACAAAATCACAGGTAACTTGTACTTCGACCAAGACGGAAAACGTATTGCTGTGCCTGTAGCACAATCTTTCTCTGTGATTCCTAAACCAAACTCAGCCGTTATTTCAGCTGATAAGATGAACGTAGTGTATCGTGGTGTTGCTAACCCTATCACTATTTCTATGCCTGGTGTACCTGATAACAAAATTTCAGCATCAGCACCTGGTTTATCTAAAGCGAGTGGTAGTGGTGCTTGGGTAATGCGTCCAGGGCAAGGCAGAGAAGTTACTATTCACGTAACAGGTGAGCTTGCAGGACAAAAATTCAGCTCTTCTAAAATGTTCCGTATTAAAAATATCCCACGTGCTGTAACCAGCTTGGGCGGACAAATAGGAAATGCTAAATTACCAAAAGCAAACGTATCTGTAATGCCAGTGATGGCTGTTTTGGAAGACTTCGACTTCGACTTGAAACTACAAGTAAACGAATTTAAAGTGTTCATTCCAGGACAACCAAGTGTATACGTGAAAGGTAGCAGAATGAACGAACAAGCAAGAGCAGCTGTTCTAAGAGCTAAACGTGGTGATAAAATTCAGATATTTGACGTGAAAGCAAGTATCATCGGTAACTCTGAGCTCAGATTGCCTCCTGTATCACCAATCGTAGTTGAAATAACAAACTAAGACAAACCATTATTATGCACGTAAAAAATATAATATTATTATTGCTTTCAGTATTTGCATTTCAGCTCTCCAAAGCTCAGGTAAACATCTTAAACGCAAAAGTAGCAAGCGAAATAGGTGTTAAATCTGAAGCGCGAATAGAAGCTGATAATGACAAACCACTACCTTATGGCTATGTGGACGACCGCGATATCCTTTGGTCAGTAGAGGTATGGGAAGTAATCGACCTCAACGAAAGAGCTAACTTTCCTCTCCTTTTCCCTACTGATACCTTGGAAATAGATGCTTATCGTCGCTCATTGTATGATGTACTTTTGAAGAACATCAAGAATGGCAAAATTCAAGACATCTATGTAGATTCTTATTTTACTCAAACAAAAACAGCTGAGTCAATAGAAGCATCACTATCAAAAGTAGATACTTTAGATGTAGGCTATGAGCAACTTAACGCAGGTGAGGCTCTTTCTCCTGAATATGTAACTCATAGAAACTTAGAGTCTGCAGATATCGCTCAGTACCACATCAGAGGTATTTGGTATTTCGACAAACGCCAAGGTGAATTAAAATATCGTTTGCTCGCGTTAGCTCCTGTAGCTCCCGACGTAAACTTTATAGATTCTGATGACTCTACTATGTCGGCATTAGTACCTCTATTCTGGGTATTCTATCCTCAAGTACGCGATATTTTGCACGAAGCGAAAACCTTTAATAGGAAGAATGATGCTCGTCCTGTGTCTTTCGACCACGTTTTAAATGCACGAATGTTCAGTTCCGTGATATTTAAAGAAGCGAATGTATACGGCGACAGAAAAATCAAGGACTACCTCCCTGATAATGCACTCTTCCAATTGTTAGAAGCTGACAAAATTAAAGAGAAAATTCGCGACAGAGAGCAAGATATGTGGACAAACTAATTTTAAATTCACAGAAATATATTCTTTAAACTGCTTTGAAAGAGCGTTGCTATCAAAAGCAATGCTCTTTTAAAGCAGTTTTTTAATAGAAAATAAATTTGTAAACTATGGATATCAAGAATGCACAATTAGCAGTTGATAATTGGATTAGAGAACACGGTGTTCGCTATTTTAATGAACTTACCAATATGGCACAACTCACTGAGGAAGTAGGAGAGGTTGCCCGTATTATTGCTCGCCGTTATGGAGAACAGTCCGAGAAAGAAAGTGATAAAAACAAAGATTTAGGCGAGGAACTCGCTGATGTAGTATTTGTAGTACTTTGTTTAGCCAATCAAACAGGGATTGACTTGCAAGAGGCTTTCGATAAGAAGATGCTAAAAAAAACACAACGTGACCACGACCGTCATCACAATAATGAAAAACTAAAATAATTATGCTATATTATTGTATTTATCATTTGATTTTGTATCTTTGCCCTATTAAAACAATCTAGTATAAAATGGCTAAAACAACAAAAGATAACAAGGAAATGAGTGTAGAAGAGGCTAAAAAACAAGCTCTAAAACTCACCTTAGAAAAATTAGACAAAACCTATGGCAAAGGAACTGTACGTGCCTTAGGCGATAATCCTGTCGAAGACGTAGAAGTTTACTCTACCGGTTCTATCGGGCTCGATGCTGCTTTAGGCGTAGGTGGATATCCTAAAGGGCGCGTAATCGAAATTTATGGGCCTGAATCTTCTGGTAAAACCACCCTTACACTGCACGCTATCGCCGAAGTACAAAAAGCTAAAGGGACAGCAGCTTTTATCGATGCTGAACACGCTTTCGACCCTGTTTACGCACAACGCTTAGGTGTAGATGTTAAAAATCTATTGATTACTCAGCCTGACAGTGGCGAACAAGCTCTTGAAATTGCTGATGCTCTTATTCGTTCCAATGCAGTAGACCTCGTAGTAATCGACTCGGTGGCAGCACTTACTCCCAAAGGTGAGATTGATGGCGAAATGGGAGACTCTAAAATGGGGCTTCACGCCCGACTAATGTCTCAGGCTTTACGCAAAATCACCGGTAGTATTAGCAAAGCAAAATGTATCGTTATTTTCATCAATCAGTTGCGTGATAAAATAGGTATTACTTTTGGAAACCCCGAAACAACAACAGGGGGTAATGCACTTAAATTTTATGCCTCTGTGCGTATAGATATCCGTAAAGACGGAGGACCTCAAGGAAGCGCTGCTATTAAGGACAGCAATGGCGAAATCATCGGTAATAAAACCAAGGTGAAAATAGTTAAAAACAAAGTAGCATCGCCTTTTAAAACCGCTACTTTCGATATTATGTTTGGCTTAGGTATCTCTAAGTCTGCTGAACTTCTTGAGTTAGGCGTTGAGGCTGATATCGTAGATAAAAGCGGTGCTTTTTATAGCTATAAAGGCACCCGATTAGGTCAAGGACGTGATGCCTCTATTGCAATGCTTAACGACAATCCAGAAATAGCTGAACAAATAGAAGTAGAACTACGCGAATGGCTTAAACATAATGAACTCTCTTCTAATCCTAAAAAAGGTAAAAAGAGTACTAAGGCTAAAGATAAAAAGGTAGTAGAACCCGAGTATTCTGAAGAGGAATACGATGAAGCCGAAAACTATGACGAAGAAGATGATTAGTTAAACACCAATATAATTGAGAAAGGCTGTGCACAGCGTTCTGCACAGCCTTTCTTTTTTAATAATTGAAACAACTATTTCTTTGCAAAAGTAAGGAGTACGCCTCCTTGTTCATCGGTAAGCAACAGTTGGTCTCCTTTTAGTTGGTATTGTCTTACCTTTTGCATAGCCATACCAAAAGCATCAGCAACCTCCATTTTTTCTACACAAAGCATTAGTGTAGAAGCTAAATCACCAAAAACAAGTTCTTTATCGGTGAGGGTTTTAATACTTCCCATAAAGGTATTACAGCTGTCAGAGCCGTTCACCTTCATTTCACTGATATTAAGTTTTAATGTAGGCTGTGCCTCAGGGGTGATAACCATTTCTCCCATACTCACCAGTTTCCATTCGCCTTGCAAATCAAACCGAGAGTCTTTCACCTTTTCTATTTCGCGCACCAAAGTATAAGCAATATTTGGTGCACCGGCGGAGACGTCTTTCAGCGGTTTTTCGCTTACTTCTATCTTCTTAAAGTAGCCTTCTTCAAAGGTAAAACCTTCAATAGGAGCACAAAAAGCCTCCCATTGTGCTTTACTTAAATTATCGCCTTTGTACACTTGCAAGCATTGCATTTTGCCAGCTCCTGCACTGCTTTCTACCTGGGAGCTATTTACCCAATATACCGCTTGGGTACTGGTAGAGCAACTCCCCAATCCTATTGCTACGCTCAGTAGCATCATAAACTTGATTTTCTTCATTGCAAATATTTTATATATTTTTTTAACGTCAATTCGATATAACAAAAACGCCCGTCGCGTTGCGACTATTTGATGTATTTCTTCAGCGTTTTCATTAAATCATTAGCTCTTAGGTTATCTCCTTGCGACAATAAGTTTCCTTCCGGGTCTATGAGAAAAGGCGCAGGGATACTCGTTACCCCATATTTCTCAGCGGTTTTGCCATCGTTGTCCCACACATTATGCCACACCATTCCTTCTATTTTGATAGCGTCCTGCCAAGCGTCTTTATCCTTAGGTCTATCTATCGATACTGATAGAATTACAAAATTCTTCCCTTTGAACTCTTTATACGCTTGTTTGAGGTATTTGTTTTCCTTCTTGCAAGGCATACACCACGAAGCCCAAAAGTCTACTAGCACATATTTACCACGTAATGAAGATAACGCTAACTTTTCACCATTAGGCTGTGGTAAGTTAATTTCAGGTACAAGGTTATGGCGTTGCAACGCTTGTGCAAAGGATTCCGCAGTTGCCAAAAAGAAAAGTGCTAAGGCTGTAAATAAAAATCTTTTTCTCATTCGTAATCTTGTTTTTTAGTTATTGTCTTTGGTCATACAAAAACCTGACCAAAGTCGTAGCACGACAAGTAATTCTTCATATCAGAATTAACCACTAACTACTAATCATTAAAAATATCCTCCTTTTTTACGGTCTTCCATCGCCGCTTCCGTTACTTTGTCGTCTATGCGGGTCTCACCGCGTTCCGAAATACGCGAAGCAGTAATCTCATTCACCACCTCTTCAAGAGTCGCTGCATTGCTCTCTACGGCAGCAGTACAGGTCATATCACCTACCGTGCGATAGCGCACACGCTTGTTTAGGATAGTATCGTTTTCATCTATCTGGATAAAAGGCGACACTGCAATAAGTCTACCTTCGTACTCAATCACCTCGCGATTGTGCGCAAAATAGATAGAAGGAAGTGCTATTTTCTCTTGCTGAATATAATTCCACACGTCTAATTCCGTCCAGTTCGAAATAGGAAACACCCGCACGTTTTCGCCTTTCTGTATCCGACCGTTGTAGATGTTCCACAGCTCCGGACGTTGCAACTTAGGGTCCCACTGACCAAATTCGTCTCTTACTGAAAAAAAGCGCTCTTTGGCACGTGCTTTCTCTTCATCTCTACGCGCCCCTCCTATGCAGGCGTCGAAGTGAAACTCCTCAATAGTGTCCAATAAAGTGTGCGTTTGCAACCAGTTACGAGAAGCAAATTTACCTTTGGGCTCGGTAAGTCCTTTCGCTTTAATAGTGTCTTCTACTTGTCGCACAATCAGTTCCGCACCTATGCGTTTAGCAAGGGCATCGCGATATTCAAGAGCTTCGGGGAAGTTATGACCCGTGTCGATATGTACCAAAGGGAAAGGAATCTTCATAGGAGCAAAGGCTTTCATCGCCAGGTGCACCAAGGTAATAGAGTCCTTACCACCACTAAAAAGCAAAGCAGGGCGCTCAAACTGCGCCGCTACTTCCCGCATTATGTAAATACTTTCAGCTTCTAATTGTTTTAAATGTTCTTTATTCACGATTGTTATTCTTTATATCTTACTTTTCTGCTTGTATGCAGAATATTTATCACTGTTATTGTTGTTGTTTTTCTTTTAGGCGTAACTTTTATCACATAATAAATCCCATAAGGGAATACTTTGGTAAAACACACTCTGATTTCCCTATATTTTTTAGTAAACATATAAGGATAATCTTTTATGTATTCAAAACATTTATCTATCTCTTGGAAGAAGCGATTAGCTAATTTTTCATCAATATCAGTATAATAATCTAATATCTTTGATAGATTTTTTTCAGCTCTTTTTCCTACTCTAAATGTGTCAGAAGCCATATTTCTGTTTGAATTTTAGTTTTAAAACCTCCCAGTCTTCTGCTTCACCAGTTTCTTCAAATTCTTTTAAGCTTTCATCTAAAATCTCTTTATGCCATTCTGGAATCTCTTGAGTATTACTTAAATCAGCCTTCTCAAAACGCCATTCATTATAGGTTTCCATAGGAATAACAGCTAAAATGTCATTCCCTTCAGAATCTTTTATGTATTGTGCAGTTGTGTTCATAATTACTAATCTTTTAATCTGAAATTAATAGGATACTTATAATAGCAATCCACAGTCTCCCCTTTGATATTCTTAGCTGGATATATAGGCGGAAAGTTTTTAAACAAGTCTATAGCTGCCTTTTCCAATATAGGGTCGCCTCCTTCAGCCCCTTTAATTTTTAGAACCCCTTGCTTATCAATCACTATGTCAAGCACCACTTGCCCTTGTACGCCCCATTTCAGAGCTTTCTCAGGATATTCGAAGTGCATTACTACCCAATAGTCCAAACATTCTTTCACCGTCCTATCTACCATTTTTCTTGCTGAGGTATCAAATATACTACAATAAGGAAGCTTTACGGGTATTAATAAAGCGTCTTCTTTTTCTTGTGCTTGTACACTCAAACAACCTATTAACAAGGATAGTACGGTGAGTAAATATATTGTTTTCATCAGTCTCGCTCATTTTGTTCCACATAGTCATCAACAGGTGATGAGAGACATCGCTTGTGCTCCCACTCCTCGAGAAAATGCTGATAATAGTAACGTTAGCAAAGATAGTATTATGATAACTAACGTAACTTAGAAAGCACAAAGGTAGTACATTTTTTTTGATTTCAAAAATATACTACCTTTTAACAATCGTTTTCTTGCTCTTTTTCCCTTTTCCCGTCGCTACATTCCCCCCTTTGGACGAAATCCACATCGTCACTCTTCATTCGTCATTCGTCATTTCTTCCCTTTTCCGTCATACTCCCCCTATTGCCTATGGTCTAAGGTCTAGTGCCTCTTCTCTTTTCTTTCGCCTCGAAACCCCGTTTTTCCCATTTTTAACCCTGTTGTATTATACTATGAGTCAATCACTTATATACCCTTTCTATACCAATCGTCCAAGATTCGTATAAGCTTCCTATAAGCTCTCTATAAGCTAACCCCACCCTGCTTATACTCTTTTTTCATCAAAAGACCTCTTAGTCTCCTTTTGAAAATTTCCGTTTCCTTCCGAATTCTCCTAACAGTCCCAACACATCGCTTTTTCTCATTTCCTAATTTACTCATTTTCTAATTTTCTAATTTTTCCCCGCCTGTGTGGCTCGCACCTTTGGTAAAGTTGAATAAACTGACAATACCTCTGCTGGTTTACAAGGCGTAGCCTTGATTTTGTTTAAAATTTGTTTGATTTCTGAGGCACAGCCTCATTCCTCTAATACAACCTCACACCCATTTTCTCATTCTCTAATTTCCTCATTCTCTAATTTTCTAATTACAAGCGGTTTTTCTCTTCTTCTCCCGCACCTTGTCCTTTATACTTGCTTTGGGTGGTGTTGAAATTGTAACTCAGTCCTACTTTAAAACTTATATTGCTGTAATTCTGAGCAGTACTATTGCTGATGTACGAATTTTGTACACGTGTGTGTTCATTGAGACCGTTAAAAGGGTCAGAAGCTATGGCATACACCGTAAGCGATTGGTGGAAGAACATACGGGCAACCCCTACGAATATTCCACTCATATCCTTGTAGGCGTAGACTTCTCGGTTTGAACCTTTGTTCATATAAATAAACATCGCCAAGATTAACCAATTTTCAGTAGGAGTAATTTGGTTCATCATTTCTACCATAAACCTACCTTCATTGGTGTAAAACACATTGTTAGCAAAAGGTTTTTTATAAGTAAGGGTAAGTTTAGGCATCCATTTACCTATTTGGGTTTGAGCATTGAGTACACATTTCAGTTCGCTAAAATCATCGTAATTGCGAAGGGTTTTCTCAACGGCATCGGGATTGATGCTTGAGAGTTGGTAATCGGAATAAATACCCTTGTGAATATTCGAATAACTTACCGAAGCCGAAATAGGACCATAAGTAGCCAAGGCATTCCATTCATCAGTAAGCTGAGGCACAATATATGGGTTTCCGCGATTGTACAAGAAAGGAGAACTATAAGTGTTGTAGTCGCTGAGCTCATAAAAAGCCGGACGTTTAATTTTTCGTGCATAACTAAAGGTCAGTTGAGTTTTATCCCAAGGGAATGCGATAGAAATATTGGGCAACCAATCGCGATAGGTCTTGCTTTTTACGGGGCTTTTTTGTCCGTTTTCGTAATAACCAAAGTCGGCGTACTCGTAGCGCGTACCGAGTTTCAAATTCACCTTTTTGATAGGGTAAGAGAAACTCACAAAACCAGCCGAACGCGTTTCGGTATTCTTAATATCCGAAGCCGAAAGCACATTATCGGTATAGTCCTCAGTGCGATGCAGGTCGCTTGCTTCTACGCCATAGTTTATAGCGCCCTTACCAAGGGTTTGCAAGAAAGTAGTTTTGAGTCCCCACCAATCGGAAGCAGCGTCGGAATGGGTGTGCACATTGCGAGAGGTTGCGCTAAGGAGGTTGCGCTCCACAACATCGGAAGTGTTATCGGAACGCTGACCGATATAATCTACATCGGTTTGCAGTTTCAGTTTGTCAGTAATTTTGCCTTCGTAATAGGCATTAATGCCTAACTTTTTATCTTGGCTAAAGCGGTCGTATTCATTGAGCCCTTTGGCGGTAAGGAGGTTATTTTTGAAGGTAGTGGTCTCTTGGGTGCTAAACCTGTGTCCTACCCAAGGTTCTACACTCCCTCTCACACTTGCGCCTATGGAATGTTTGTCCGAAATCTCGTGAGCTACCCCTATTTTAGCATTTATTCCTTTGGCATTACTTTCGTTAGTTTCGTCGCTCGTCACGCGCCAATCATTGCTTTGGGTATGTACTTGCAAATCCTGATAGAGGTCGGCATTTTTCTTGTTGAAGTTGTTGAAGTTGCCAATGGTAGTAAACCAGTCGGTTTTACCTTTGCGGTAGTTCAGGTTAAGCCAAGTAGTTATCATAGCACCTTTTTTTAACACATAGTTTTCATTTTCAACCGACCCACTCAATCCATCGCCTTGTTTCTTTTTCAGTTTGATATAGATTACCGCACCCACCGTATTGTCGTGTTCCGCACCAGGTTGGGTTTCCAGCTCTATGCTCTCAATATCTTTGGGCAATAGCTGATAAATTTCATCAAGGTTGCGCACTCTGCGGTTATCGATGTAGAAGATAGGATTGCCTTTGCCAAACACCTCAAAGCCCCCGCCCGTGTAGGAGGTGCTTACCCCAGGCAAGAAGTTGATAAGCAATTCGGCTTTGGGAAGGTTCTGCAAGGTCGATTGTGCCACATTGGTACTGATGCGCGTACCCTTCTGTTCTAATATCGGGCGATGAGCTGTTACCACTACTTCTCCTAACTGATTGGTGGCAGGAGTCAAAACAATAGTGCCCAAGTTGCTCCCTGAGGGAGTGAATACCACCGTTTGATATTCCAAATGCGTAATTTTGATAACCACCTTTTTACCCTCAGTAGCATTGGGTAGTTCAAAAACTCCTCGCTGATTGCTTATTGCCCCTTTTACGAGGGTAGAGTCGGGGAGAGTCATTAGGAGCACATTGGCAGCACTCACTGGTTTTTTTTCAGTATTCAACAAGGTTCCTTTAAAAGAAGATTGTGCAAAGCCATTTACCGTTACTGCTAATAGCAGTGATAGAATAATCTTTTTCATTGTTTATATGGTTTATGGTTATTAAATGTAAACTAATTAATTTCACGGCGCAAAGATATAATAAATAAAAGTATTATGCAATACAAAGTACCATAAAAATAGCGTTATGATATCATTATTTTTCCATTACGCTGATTATCAATTATCTTTCCTTGATTATTTTTTAAAGAAGAGAGCTAATATCTTTCACTTTCTGCTCTATAAACGAAGATTATTCAAAAAGGTTGGAATAAGAAGTAAAAAACTTTGCCAAAGGTAGTAACACGACAAGCTACTTCAAACTTCAAAGTTTATACTGCAAAAAATGCTTGTCGTGTTACGTCTATTCGTTGTTTTCTATGGTTTTATAGGCTTCTATGATGTTGCGTACCAGTGGGTGACGCACAACATCTCTGTCGTCTAAGTGGAGGAATGCGATACCTTGTACTTTTTGGAGGATAAGCATCGCTTCTTTGAGTCCGGAAGATACTTTGCGAGGAAGGTCTATTTGTCCAGGGTCGCCGGTAATCATAAACTTGGCATTGCGCCCCATACGGGTGAGGAACATCTTCATCTGGGCGTGAGTGGTGTTCTGTGCCTCGTCAAGGATTACAAAAGCGTTGTCTAAGGTGCGCCCGCGCATAAAGGCAAGGGGGGCAATCTCTATGATTCCTGCCTCAATAAAGGCGTTGAGTTTTTCGTGGGGAATCATATCGCGCAAAGCATCGTAGAGAGGTTGCATATACGGGTCGAGCTTCTCTTTGAGGTCACCAGGAAGAAAACCGAGGTTCTCGCCTGCTTCTACCGCCGGACGAGTGAGGATAATCCTACGCACTTGTTTTTCTTTAAGAGCTTTTACGGCTAAGGCAACGCCCACATAGGTCTTACCCGTACCCGCAGGACCAACGGCAAATACCATATCGTTTTTATGCATCAGCTCTACTAATTTTACCTGATTTGGGGTTTGCGGACGTATGATTTTGCCATTCACGCCGTGCACAATGATGTCCTCTTCGCGCACTTTTTCGCTCTTCTCAGTATTAGTAGCCGAAAGAATACTATCGATAGTGCGCTCGTCTAAGCGATTGTATTTCGCGCAATAGGCGATGAGCTTTTCCATTTGTTTCTGAAAATCTTTTAGCAAATGTTCTTCGCCAAAGGCAATAAGTTTAGACCCCCGTGCTACGATTTTCAGCTTCGGGAAGAGCGTTTTAATGTATTTGATATTATTTTCGTCTTCGCCACAAAACACTTGGGCGCTCACGTCAGTAAGTTCTAAGTTTAATTCGTTCACTTTATTTAGTTATCAGTTAAGAGGTATGAGTTAAAAGTTTTGGCAAAGATATGAAAAAATTGTCAATTAGCCAATTTGTTAATAAGCAAATCACTCGTTAGATAAGTCTGTCCCCTCTGCCCTGTCCGACAGCTCTCCCTAAGTCTCTCTCTAATTTACTAATTCTCTAATTTACTAATTTTCCCTTTTCCGTCGCTACATTCCCCCTTTTCGGTCACTACTGTCACGTCCTAAAAAAGGTTGTCATAATTAATTATTGTTTTATTAGTCAAATTTTCTTATTAAGCTACCTTTTGAAAGTACACCTGATCAGGAGTTTTTAAGTTCAATGCATAGTGAGGACGTTTTTGATTATATGTCTTTATAGCCGAGCATACCGCACTAAGAGCTTGTTGTTCAGTATTAAAAGTAACTCCTAAATTAAACTCTTGCTTG